>DASTLZ010000234.1:0-9487 GCA_035714425.1 Sphingomonas sp. | reverse complement strand
CCGTGGGGGTGGCCGGGTGGGGGAGCGGGCCGGCACCGCCTTCAGGAACGCGCTCTTTCGCGCGTTTCCAAACGGCCTCTCGGCCGGCACGCGAGATCGTGCAAGAACAAGGGCCGTCCGGGCGACCGGGCTGCCCTTGTTCTTGCGTGCGTCAGGTCATCGCAATTCGAAGCGCACTGCCAGGGTGACGCTGACGTCCTTTTCGCCGGCTGCGACCTGCGTCGAATCGCTTTTCTGCGCGCGCACCATCATCGGCATCGGCGGGTCGCCGCCGCCGGCATCCTGCTGTACCTCGACGATCGAGACGATCCGCACGACGCGCAACCCGGCGTTGCGCGCGTAGAGATCGGCGCGGGCGCGGGCGCGGGCCAGCGCGTCGACGCGCGCTTCGTCCAGCGCGGCGTCCGGAGTCGAGATCGCGAGCGTCGGGCCATCGACTTGGTTGGCGCCCTGTCCGACCAGCGTGTCGAGGATCGCGCCGGACCGTGTGACGTCGCGAAAGCGGACCTGGACGGTGTTCGTCGCCTGATAGCCGGTGATCGTCGGCGCCTGTCCGTCCTGATACCGATATTGCGGCGACAGCGCGACGGATGCGGTGGCGATGTCGCGCGGTGCGACGCCGGCCCGCTTCAACGCGGCCAACATCCGCGCCATGCGCTGCGCATTGTCGCCCAGTGCGGCGGCGGCGGTCGCGCCTTGCGTCACCACGCCCGCGCGCAGCGTCGCCTGATCGGGCACCCGCGTCGTCCGCCCCGTCGCGCTGACGTCCAGCATCGCGCCCGTCGCGGGGGTGGGCATGGTGCCGTCGCCCGGTCCTTGCGCTGCGGCGGGTGCTGCCGCGATCGCGGCGGCGAACAGCATGAGCGTCTTCATCGTGGTCGTCTCCCTAGGATGATTCGCGCAGGTCTTGCGCGGCTGCGGCGCAACCGCACCTGAACGTCGCATCCATGCCACAGTGTTGATACAAAAGAAGGCCCGGCGAAGGCGGCGGGACCGCTTGAGCGTGGTGAGTTATTGCTATAATACAGCTTCGCGGGCGTAGGATCGGTCGCGGTTACGGCTACGTTTACGGGGAAGCGGTAGAGCGGATGAATTACGAAGCGGGTCGGATCGACGGTGGCGAAACGCTGGCCCTGGCGCCCCAGGATCATCCGTCTCTGGATCAGCCGGGGCGGGGCCGCCGGCGGCTGCTGATCGTCGCTGCGGTCGCGGTCGTCGCGCTGCTGATCGGCTGGTACGTCTATGCCCGCGCGCACAAGCCCGCGCCGCCGAAGGTCGCGGTGGAACAGGCGCCGTCCGTCACCGTCATCAGCCCAGGCCGCCAGACCATCGATCGCCAGGTGTCGGCCACCGGCACGCTGGCCGCGCGGCGGGAGATGCCGGTGGGGATCGCCGGCGAAGGCGGGCTGATTACCCGCGTCCTCGTCGAACCCGGCCAGTGGGTCGGCGCGGGTCAGGTGCTGGCCACCGTCGACCGATCGGTGCAGACCCAGACGGCGGCCGGGCTCGCCGCCCAGATCGCCGTCGCGCGGTCCGATCAGATGATCGCGCAGGCGGAACTGGATCGCGGCAAGGCGCTGGTCGATCGCGGCTTCATTTCGAAGGCCGATCTGCAACGGCGCGGCGCCACCGTCGATGCCAGTGCGGCGCGGGTGAAAGCGGCGCAGGCGGCGCTGGCCGAAGCGCGTGCGCGCAACGGCCGGCTGGATATCCGCTCGCCCGCCGCCGGCCTCGTCCTGACGCGCAGCGTTGATCCGGGGCAGATCGTCAGTTCGGGCAGCGGCGTGCTGTTCCGCGTCGCGGGCGGCGGCCAGATGGAATTGCGCGCCGCCGTCTCCGAAAGCGACCTGGTCGGCCTGCGCCCCGGCGCGCGCGCTTCGGTGACGCCGGTCGGATCGACCAAGAGCTTCATCGGTGAAATCTGGCAGGTGTCGCCCGTCGTCGATCCCGCGACCAGGCAGGGGACGGCGCGGATTGCGCTGCGCTATGATCCGGCACTGCGGCCCGGCGGCTTCGCCAGCGCGACGATCGGCGGCGGCAGCGGCTTCGCGCCGCTCCTGCCCGAATCGGCGGTGCAAAGCGATCGGCAGGGCAATTTCGTCTATATCGTGGATGCCGATGGCCGGGCGCAGCGGCGCGCGATCACCGTCGGGCAAGTCACCGATGCCGGCGTGTCCGTGGCCGCCGGGCTCACCGGCAGCGAGCGCGTCGTGCAATCCGCCGGCGCGTTCCTGACGCCGGGACAGAAGGTGAAGCCCGTCCTCCAAAGCTCGCAAGGCTGACGCCCATGAGTTTTCGCAACATCTCCGCCTGGGCGATCCGCAATCCGGTGCCGCCGATCGTGCTGTTCCTGGCGCTGACCCTGGCGGGGATCGTCAGCTTCATGCGCATGGACGTGAACCAGCAGCCGGACATCGATTTCCCGATCGCCTACGTCCAGATCAGCCAGCCGGGCGCCGCGCCCAGCGAGCTGGAGACGCAGGTGACCAAGCGGGTCGAGGCCGCGGCCCGCGCGCTGGAGGGAATCGACGAAATCCGGTCGACCGTGAAGGAAGGCAACAGCACCACGATCGTCCAGCTGGCGATCGGCACGCCCATCGACCGGGCCGTCAACGATCTGCGCGATGCGGTGACGCAGATCCGCTCCAACCTGCCCGACGGTATTCTGGAGCCGCAGATCGGCCGCATCAACACGTCCGACAACGACATCGCCAGCTTTTCGGCGATCGCCACCGACATGACCATCGAACAGCTCAGCTGGTATATCGACGATACCGTGACCAAGGAATTGCTGTCGGTGCCCGGCCTGGGCGGCGTCGAGCGCAACGGCGGGGTCAGCCGCGAAATCCGCGTCATCCTCGATCCCGCCAAATTGCAGGCGCAGGGGCTGACGGCGAATGCGGTCAACCAGCAATTGCGCCTGGTCAACCTGAACGCCACCGGCGGCAAGGCATCGATCGCCGGCTCCGAACAATCGGTGCGCGTGCTGGGCAACGCCGCCGACGCCTTCGCGCTGGGGCAGACCCGGATCCAGGTCGCGGGCGGGCGGACGATCCGGCTGGACGACATCGGCACGGTGCGCGATCTGTATGCGGAACGCACGACCAGCGCCGCGATCGACGGGCGCCAGGTCGTCAGCTTCGATTTCAAACGGTCCAAGGGCGCATCCGACGTCACCGTCTTCCACGAAGCCGAAAAGAAACTGGCCGCGCTCGAAAAACGCAATCCAAAGGTCCGGTTCCGGCTGCTGTCGACCAGCGTCACCTATACCGAGGAATCGTACAACGCCGCGATCGACGCGATGATCGAGGGGTCGGTGCTGGCGGTCATCGTCGTGTTCCTGTTCCTGCGCGATTGGCGCGCGACGTTCATCTCCGCCCTCGCCATCCCCTTGTCCGCGATCCCGACGTTCTGGTTCATGGACCTGCTGGGCTTCAGCCTGAACAACATGACCCTGCTCGCGCTCAGCCTGGTGGCGGGCGTGCTGGTCGACGATGCGATCGTGGAGATCGAGAATATCGTTCGCCACATGAAGATGGGCAAATCCGCCTATCAGGCGTCGATCGACGCCGCCGACGAAATCGGGCTGGCGGTGCTGGCGACGACGATGTCGATCGTCGAGGTGTTCCTGCCGGTCGCGCTGATGCCGGGCGTGTCGGGGCAGTTCTTCAAGAATTTCGGCCTGACGGTGGTTGCCGCGGTGCTGATGAGCCTGGGCGTCGCGCGCCTCATCACGCCGATGATCGCGGCCTATTTCCTGAAGGATTTCGATCTGTCGCATGGCAGCGACGGGCCGGTGATGCGCCGGTACATGGCGCTGCTGAACTGGACGCTGGACACCTCGCGCGCCGCGGCGATGCGGGTGCGCGGCGGGTGGCGCCGGCGGGTGGCGCGCTTGGCCGATCACCGCATCTGGATCATGGGGTTCAGCCTGCTCGCGCTGGTCGCGACCGTCGCGATCTTCGCTGTGCTGCCGCAGGAATTCCAGCCGGCGAACGACAACGACCGGTCGACCGCGTCGGTGCAGCTGGCACCAGGATCGACCCTGGAACAGACGCAGGCGGTGGTGGCGCGGGTCGCGCGCATCCTGTCCGAACAGAAGCCGACCGTCGATTCGGTCTATCAGCGCGCCGGCATCGCGACCGGCCGCGTCACCGCGATCCTGGCGAAGGACCGCACGCAGACCAGCACCGAATTCGAACGCGCGATCGCGCCGCAACTGGCCGCGATCCCCGACGCGCGCGTCGCGTTCCAGAACCAGAACGGCTGGGGCGGCAGCACCCGCGACCTCAGCATCACCTTGGCCGGGGACGATCCCACCACGTTGCAGACGGCGGCCGACACGGTCGTCGCCGCCATGTCGAAGCTGTCGATCGTGCGTGCGCCGCGCGTCGAAGGCGGGTTGCAACGGCCGGAGATCGTCATCCGGCCGCGCACCGATCTGGCCGCCGATCTGGGCGTGACGACCAACGCGCTGTCGACCGCGATCCGCATCGCGACGCTTGGCGACATCGATCAGAACAGCGCGCGCTTCTCCCTCTCCGATCGCCAGATCCCGATCCGGGTGGCCTTGGCGGAAACCGCGCGCGAACGGCTGTCGACGATCGAGAATCTGCCGGTCGCCACGCAGAACGGTGGATCGGTGCCGCTGAAGGTCGTCGCCGAAATCGGCTTCGGCGCAGGCCCGACCCAGATCGACCGGTCCAGCCAGCAACGTCAGCTGACCATCGGTGCCGATCTGGCGCCCGGCGTCGTCGAAGGCGAAGCGATGAAGGTCATCAACGCCCTGCCGGCGATGGACAATCTGCCGCTGGGGGTCAGCCGCCTGCAGGTCGGCGCCAGCAAGCAGCAGGCCGAGCTGGTCACCAACATCATCATCGCGGTCGGCGCCGGCTTCTTCCTGCTCTTCGCCGTGCTCGTGCTGCTCTACCGCCGGTTCCTGCCGCCGCTGGTCAACCTGCTGTCGCTGTTCCTCGCGCCGCTGGGGGCGTGCATGGCCTTGTGGATCGCGGGCATGTCGGTGTCGCTGCCGGTCTATATCGGGCTGCTGATGCTGCTCGGCATCGTCGCCAAGAATTCGATCCTGCTGGTCGATTTCGCGCTGGAGCAGATGCAGCACGGCGTCCCGAAGTTCGAGGCGATCCTGGATGCCGGGCACAAGCGCGCGCAGCCGATCGTGATGACGACGGTGGCGATGGTCGCGGGCATGGTCCCGACCGCTCTGTCGCTGACCGGCGACGGATCGTTCCGCGCACCGATGAGCGTGTGCGTGATCGGTGGCCTGATCGTGTCGACGCTGCTGACCCTGCTGATCGTGCCCGCGATGTTCAGCCTGGCGATCGGCGTAGAGGGCTGGGTCGGCCCACGGCTCGGCCGGCGTCTGCTGACGTACAAGCCCGGCGACGACACCCGCCCGCTGATCGAGGGCGGCCGTCCGCCCGCGATCGGCTATGGCCCACCCTCCGCGCCGGCGCCCGCGGAGTGATGGCGCGCCCCGCATGACGCCGGCATGAGATGACGCCGGCATGAACCCGGGCGGGGTATGAACCTTCGCGGGTTTGGGGGATTGTCGCGGGCATGACGTCCTCCCCCCCGCGCGCAGCGTCCTTTCTTGCGCGTGAAGCGCCCCCCGCGGCGTTGGTGCGGATGCGTCTGGTCGCCACCGCGCTGCTGGTCGCGATGGCCGCGACCTTCCTGGTCAGCCGCGCAATGGCCCCGGTGCATCCCGCATGGGGCTTCGTGCGCGCCTTTGCGGAGGCCGCGATGGTCGGCGGCATGGCCGATTGGTTCGCGGTCACCGCCCTGTTCCGCCACCCGCTCGGCCTGCCGATCCCGCACACCGCGATCGTGCCGCGCAACAAGGATCGGATCGGCGACACGCTGGCGCAATTCCTGCGCGACAATTTCCTGGTGCCCAGCGTCGTCGCACGGCGGATGCGGCGCATGGACGTCGCCGCCGCCGCCGCGCGCTGGCTCACCGATCCGGCCGAAGGGGCAGGGGGCCGGTTCCGCCGCGGCGCGTCGAAGCTGGTGGCGCAGGTGCTCGACGCGCTCGATCCCGCGCGGCTGGGCGGCATGGTCAAGACCGCGGTCGCCAATCGCCTGCGCGAGGCGAATATGGCGCCGGTGGCCGGGCAGTTGCTGGGCGCGGCGATGGCGCAAGGCCGGCACAAGCCGCTGCTCGACGGCGCGATCCACTGGGCCGCGGCGACGCTGGCGTCCAACGACGATCTGATCCGGCGCATGGTCCACGACCGCGCCGGTTCGGTGCTGCGCTGGACCGGCCTGGACGAAGCGCTCGCCGATCGGCTGATCGCCGGGCTCGACGGCCTGCTCGCCGATATGGCCGGCGACGTACAGCATCCGCTGCGTCTGCGTGCGGAGGATGCGCTCGATCGCTTTGCCTGGGATCTGCGCTACGACCCGGCGATGCGCGTGCGGGTGGAGCGGGTGAAGGAGGAATTGCTCGCCAACCCTGCGATGGCGCGCTGGCTCGACGGGCTGTGGGAACAGGCGCGCGCCGGGCTGCTGCGCGTGGCGCGCGATCCGGAAGCCGCGATGCGCGGGCGGCTGGGCGATATCCTGCGCCAACTGGGCGATACGTTGCGCGACGATCGCAAGCTGGCGCGCACCATCAACCGCTTCGTCCGGCGCGCGGTCGCCGGGATCGTCGCGGATTACGGCGACGCGATCGTGCGGCTGGTGTCGGAGACGGTGCGCGGCTGGGATGCGCAGACGATCACCCGCCGCCTGGAAAACGCGGTCGGTCGCGACCTGCAATATATCCGCGTCAACGGCACCATCGTCGGCGGGCTCGTCGGCCTGGCGATCCATGTCGTCGATTTGTACCTGTGACTTGGGGCTGTGACTTGGGGCTGTGATCGGGAACCCCTGAGGCCCCATCGCCGGGTCTGCGCGCAATCGCCTTGCCCCTCCGCCGCAATTCGCCCAAGGAGGGCGCGTGAGTGGCAACGCCCAATTGCATCTGGACGGAGGCACGCTGCGCCTGAGCGGTGATCTGTCGCTGGCGCGGCTGGGTGACCTGCCGGACCGGCTGGACCGTGCCGATCCCGGCATCCAGCGGGTCGATCTGTCGCAGGTCGATCGCATCGACACCGTCGGCGCCTGGATCGTCCACCGTTTCGCCGCGCGCAGCAACGCCGCGGTCGAGGGGCTGAGCGCCGATTCGCAAGTGCTGTTCGATCAGGTCGTTGCCGCGGATCAGCCCGCACCCGCCCGCGCGCCTGCGCCCTCGCCGCTGAACCGCGTGCTGGGCGAAGTCGGCGATGCGGTCGTGCTGTCGATGCGCACGCTGTACGGTCTGCTCGGCTTTCTGGGCGCGACCACGCTGGCGCTGGTCGCGGTGATCCGCCACCCCAGCCGCTTTCGCTTCAACGCCACGGTCCAGCGGTTCGAAGTGGTCGGCGTCGCCGCGCTCGGCATCGTCGGCCTCATGAGCTTCCTGATCGGTATCGTCATCGCGCAGCAAGGCGCGGTGCAGCTGCGCCAGTTCGGGGCGGAGGCGTTCACGATCAACCTGGTCGGGCGGCTTACCTTGCGCGAGCTGGGCGTGCTGATGACCGCGATCATGGTCGCCGGGCGCTCGGGGTCGGCCTTCGCCGCGCAATTGGGCACGATGAAGCTGACCGAGGAAATCGACGCGATGCGCACCATCGGGGTGTCGCCGATGGAAGCGCTGGTGCTGCCGCGCACGATCGCGGTCGTCGTGATGATGCCGCTGCTGGGCTTTTACGCCTCGGTCGTCGCGATCATCGGCGGCGGGTTGCTGTCGTGGCTGACTCTGGGTATCCCGCCGATCACCTATATCGCGCGCATCCGCGAAGTGGTGCCGATGACCGATCTGTACATCGGCCTCATCAAGGCACCCGTGTTCGGCGCGATCATCGCCATTGCCGGGTGTTTCCAGGGGATGCAGGTCGAAAGCGACGCCGAACAGGTCGGCCTGCGCACGACCTCGGCGGTGGTGCAGGCGATCTTCCTGGTGATCGTGCTCGACGCGTTCTTCGCGGTGTTCTTCACCTGGCTCGGGTGGAATTGATGGACGTCGGCGCCGATCCGATCATTTCCGTGCGCGGCTTGCGCAACAGCTTCGGCGAGTCGGTGATCCACGAAAACCTCGACCTGGACGTGCGCCGCGGCGAGATTTTGGGCGTGGTCGGCGGATCGGGCACCGGCAAATCGGTGCTCATGCGCTCGATCATCGGCCTGCAATCGCCGGCGCAAGGCGACATCCAGGTCTTCGGCGAATCCGCGATCGGCCGCGACGAGACCGAGGCGGTGGAAATCCGCAAGCGCTGGGGCGTGCTGTTCCAGGGCGGCGCGCTGTTCTCCACGCTGACGGTGGCGGAGAACGTGCAGGTCCCGTTGCGCGAATTCTACCCGCACCTGCCGCCAGCGCTGCTCGACGAAATCGCGTCGTACAAGGTGGTGATGACTGGTCTGCCCACCAACGCCGGCCCCAAATTCCCCGCCGAACTCTCCGGCGGCATGAAGAAGCGCGCCGGCCTGGCGCGCGCGCTGGCGCTCGATCCCGAATTGCTGTTCCTCGACGAACCCACTGCCGGGCTCGACCCGATCGGCGCGGCGGCGTTCGACGATCTGACCAAGTCGTTGCAGCGCACGTTGGGCCTGACCGTGTTCCTCATCACCCACGATCTCGACACCTTGTACGCGATCTGTGACCGCGTCGCCGTGCTGGCCGATCGCAAGGTGATCGCGGTCGGCACGATCGATGAATTGCTCGCGCTCGACCATCCGTGGATCGAGGAATATTTCAAGGGGCCGCGCGGCCGGGCGGCGGTGGCGACGCAAGCCGCGCATGCTTCGGGGCATGCGTCCGCCGATGCGCACGCGCAGGCGCATCCCACCGGCGTCGCCGCGGCGGCCACGGGCCTGCCCACGCAAGGCAATCTCGCCGACAATTACGCCCGCGGAGTAACAGCCACGCCCGCGGCACCACGCATCCCGGGGGCAGAGTGATGGAAACACGGTCTAATCACGTTCTGGTGGGCGCCGTCGTCCTGATCCTGCTGGCGCTGCTGGCGCTGTTCACCGTGTGGATCGCGCGGCTCGGCGGCACCGCGGAAAAGGAATATGACATCTTCTTCCGCCAGTCGGTCGATGGCCTCGCAAAGGGTTCGACCGTGTCCTATTCGGGCGTGCCGTCGGGCCAGGTGAAGGACATCGCGCTGTGGAAGAACGATCCGCAGTTCGTGCGCGTGCGCATCTCGGTGAAGGACGAAACGCCGGTGCTGGCCGGCACCACCGCAACCGTGCTGGGCAGCTTCACCGGCACCAGCACCGTGTCGCTGGACGGCGCGCGCAAAGGGGCCGCGCCCATCTTGTGCCCCGCGCAGAACACCGAAAGCGCCTGTCCCTACGGCGTGCCCGTGATCCCCACCAAAGTGGGCGGCTTCGGCGCGATCCTGAATTCCGCACCGCAATTGCTGGAACGGCTGTCGACGCT
>DASTLZ010000233.1:0-13344 GCA_035714425.1 Sphingomonas sp. | reverse complement strand
GATCGCAGCACCAGTGGCCGATCCCGAATGGGATCTGCGCGCCTATGCAGCGGTGGTCGATCGCGTCATCCTGATGGCCTATGACGAACATTGGATGGGCGGCGAGCCCGGACCGATCGCGTCGCAGCCGTGGTTCGCGCGCGTTGTCGCGCAGGCGGTGGCGCAGGCCGGGCCGGGCAAGGCGATCGTCGCGCTCGGCAATTACGCCTATGACTGGTCGGCCGGCACGACGGTGCCGCTAAGCGTGTCCGACGCCTGGGCGCTGGCCCGCCGCGCAGGCGCAAGACCGACGTTCGACCAGGCGAGCGGCAATTGGCATTTCGCCTATCGCGCAGCCGGCCGCGACCATCATGTCTGGCTGCTGGATTCGGTGACGGCGCACAATCAACTCGAAGCGGTGGCGAAGACCGATGCTGCGGCGGTCGCGCTGTGGCGACTGGGCAGCGAAGACCCGCAATTCTGGGCGGTGCAGGCCGGAACCGCGCCATCCGCCGCGGACGCGATGCCGGCGATCCAGGGAGTGCAGGTACACGGCAACGGCGAAGTGCTGCGACTGGACGCGGTGGCCGCAACCGGGCGCAGGGGCGGCACGCCGGACGCATCCGGGCTGGTCCGCGCAGCGCGGATCGAGCGACTACCCGGCGGCGACGTGGTGCAGCGCACCGGCGCGCATCGGCGGCTGATCGCGTTGACCTTCGACGACGGCCCCGACATCGCGTGGACGCCGCAGATATTGGACGTGCTGAAGCGCGAGAAAGCGCCGGCGACGTTCTTCGTCACGGGTACGAATGCGCTGGGCCAAGGCGACCTGCTGCGCCGGATCGTGCGCGAGGGGAGCGAATTGGGCAATCATTCGACGTCGCACGCAGACCTGTCGACGCGATCGCCGAACGCCATCCGCCTGGAGCTGAACGCGACCGAACGGCTGGTACAGGCGTATACCGGCCGCGCCATGCGACTGTTCCGGCCGCCGTTCCTGGGCGATGCGGACCCCGACCGCAGCGACGAATTGCACGCGACGCGCGTCGCCGCCACGATGGGTTACGTCACCGTCGGCCTGAACGTGGATCCGCTGGACTGGCAATTGGCAAGCGCGGCGCAGATCGTGCAGCGGACCATCGCGCAAGTGGAGGCAGGAACGACGAAGCGGCCCGCCCAGATCGTGCTGCTGCACGATTCGGGCGGCGACCGCAGCGCGACGATCCGCGCCTTGCCGGCGATCATCCACGGGTTGCGGGCGCGGGGCTATCACTTCGTCGGCGTCTCGCAGTTGGCGGGGCTGTCGCGCGAGCAGGTGATGCCGCGGCTGCGCGGTGTGGAGGCGGCGGACGCATCGGGCATGCGGCGGGTGTTCGACGGCGTGGCGTCGTTGCGCGATATCCTGGCCGGGCTGTTCGCCTGCGTCATCGTTCTGGGCATCGCGCGCGCGCTTACGCTGACCGGCTTGGCGATCGCGTGGCGCACACGGGTGCGCGCGCCGGAGGCACCGCCACACCTGATCCCGCATTCGGTATCGGTGCTGATCCCCGCGTTCAACGAAGCGCGGGTGATCGAGCGATCGGTGCGCCAGATCCTGGCCAGCACCGGCGCGCGGATCGAAGTGATCGTGATCGACGACGGATCGACCGACGGCACGTCGGACGTCGTCGCCCGGTCCTTCGGCATCGATCCGCGAGTGCGCCTGCTGACCTTGGCCAACGGTGGCAAGGCGCGTGCGCTGAACGTCGCGCTGACCCATGCCAAAAGCGATGTGGTCGTGGCGCTGGATGCCGATACCCAGTTCGAGCCGGACACGATCGCCAAGCTGCTGCGCTGGTTCGCGGACCCGGCGATCGGTGCGGTAGCGGGCAATGCCAAGATCGGCAACGCGGTAAACCTGATAACCCGCTGGCAGTCGCTGGAATATATCACCGCCCAGAATCTGGAGCGGCGTGCGTTGCAGCCGCTGGGCGCGGTGATGGTCGTGCCGGGTGCCGTCGGGGCATGGCGGCGCGCGGCGCTGGATGCGGTCGGCGGCTATCCCACGGACACGCTGGCCGAGGATCAGGACCTGACGATCGCGATCCAGCGCGCAGGGTGGCGCGTGGCGTGCGACGTCGATGCGGTGGCCTGGACCGAAGCACCGGAAACGATCCGCGCACTGTCGCGGCAGCGCTATCGCTGGGCCTATGGCACGCTGCAATGCCTGTGGAAGCACCGGTCCATGCTGTTGACCGCGCGGCCGCGCGGGCTGGCCATGATCGGTCTGCCGCAAGCGATCCTGTTCCAATTGTTGTTCACTTTGGCGGCGCCACTGATCGATCTGGCTTTGATGGGCAGCGTCGGGAGCACGGCATGGCGAGTCGCCGACCGCGGATGGGCGGCAACGAGCGGCGATCTGGCGTGGGTGGCGGGATTCTGGGCGGCGTTCACCGCGATCGATCTCGCCTGCGGCTGGATGGCCTATCGGCTCGACCCGCGCGAAGGGCGCTTGCCGGCGCTGCGCATGCTGGCGCAGCGGTTCGGCTACCGGCAATTGTTGTACGTCGTCGTGCTCCGCGCGCTGTTCGCCGCGCTCAGCGGCCCGCGAGTGGGCTGGGGCAAGCTGGAACGCACCGGCAGCGTGGAGGAACCCGCGATCCGCCCGATCGCTGCGGTGGCCCCGGTGCGGCCGCGCTCCGCGATGCTCCTTGCCGACGCGGCTTGACGCCGTCGGCGAGGCAAGGGCACACCCGGGGCCATGACGGCCAAGCGCTTCGCCTCCCTCGACGTGTTTCGCGGCCTGACGGTGTTCCTGATGATCGTCGTCAACACGCCAGGTGCTGGGGCGGCGCCGTTCGCGCAGCTCGTCCATGCCGGCTGGACCGGGCTGACGCTTGCCGATCTGGTATATCCGTCGTTCCTGTTCGCGGTGGGCAGCGCATTGGCGTTCGCGCGACTGACCGCCAGGCCGGCGGCAGCGTTCCTGATCGCGGTGGGCAAACGGGCGGCGACGATCTTCGCCATCGGCGTGCTGATGTACTGGTTTCCGTTCACCACGCCGTTCGCCGAGGCGCGCATCCCCGGCGTGCTGCAACGGATCGCCTTGTGCTACCTGATCGCGGCGCCGGCGTGTCGGTGGCTGGACCAGCGCCAGCTGGTGTTGCTGTGCGCGGCGCTGCTGACCGCGCATACGCTGGCGCTGATGCTGTTCGGCGCGCCGGGACAGGCGTTCGCCAAAGTCGGCAATGCCGGATCGCGGCTGGACGAATTTCTGCTGGGAGCGCAGCATCTGTATCGCCGCGACGGGGGCTTCGATCCCGAAGGGCTGCTGGGCACCCTTTCGGCCAGCGTCAATGTGATCGCGGGATATCTGTGCGCGCGTGCGATCCTGCGCCAGGTGCCGCTGACGCGGCTGGCGGCGTGGGGTGCGGCGCTGGTGGTGGCCGGCTGCCTGCTGGCGCTGGGCATCCCGATCGGCAAGAAGCTGTGGACCGCCCCGTTCGTGCTGGTCACGACGGGGATCGACCTGTGCGTGATGGCGCTGCTCGCCGGGTATGTGGAGGGACGCGGAGAAGAGGGCGCGCAGGGGTATTTCGTCCGGTTCTTCGCCATTTATGGACGCAATCCACTGGCCATCTATCTGGTGTCGGAGTTGCTGGCGGTGGCGCTGGGGCTGTTGCCGGAGAATCCGTATGGCTGGGCCGGGGTGCACGTCTTTCAGGCGGTGGCGCCGGGGCCGATCGGATCGCTGCTGGCGGCGATCGCCTTTGCACTTTTGTGCTGGCTCGTCGGGCTGGCGCTGCACCGGCGCGGACTGATCCTGAAGGTGTAGCGCCGCGGCCGGATCGTCAGTCGTGCGTCGAGGGTGCCGTCAAGGCGGCGGTGTTGATCGTAAGCTGCACGGTCAGCGCATGGTCCATCTGGGCCCGCGCGCCGCCGCGGCCAAGGCGATATTGGTTGAGATAGCCGACGTCCGCCGCCGCCCTGCCCATCGGCAGAACGAAGCCGGCGATGTTGCGCATCCGTTCATACCCGCTGCGCTGGCCCCAGCTGGTCGTGTTGGGGATCAGGAAGCTTTCGTGGCTGACGAACAGCGCGACGCCCTTCTTGCGCAGAGGATAATTGTAGCGGATCAGCGGCCGGACGCGAAAGCCGATCTCGCTGCCGCGCGGGTTGAACCGCTCGTCGACGCGAAAGCGCGTGGTGAAGAGACCGAAGGTCGCCACCACCTGCTGACGCAGGCGATCCTCGTCGGCGCCGGTATTGCCGTTGTGCGCGCCGACCTTGCGATAGCCAAAGCCAAGCTCGACCCCCTCGACCGCGCGATAGGACAACAGGCCGCCGAACTCGGTCTGGTACAACCCGTCCTGCCGATCGCTGAACCGCGCGATCTGTTCCAGCGTCAGCCTGACGCGATCGGCGACGGGAACGTTGGTGTTGATCTGGAACCAGAGCTGTTCGTCTTCCTGTTGCGCCGCGGCTGGCGCCGCGACCAGCGACAGGGCGGACCCGAGCGACAGCCAGCCCAGCCGGGCGCGGTGACGGCGAGATATCATCGGGCTTGGTCCCCATCCCTGCATCGAAGTGCGACGACGCCCCTGTAGCGGATTTGCGGATGCGCGAAAGCGCCGGCGTCAGCCGTAGCGCATCAGGCCGACGATCTGCTGTTTGCTGTCGTCCACCAGGCCACCGATCGCCAGCGCGGCGGCGTGATGGGACGATCTGAGAGAGGCGGTGAAGGCTCACGAGATAGCGATCGGCGCCTGTGCACCTTGCGGCGACAGTCGTGAGACGCCACGGGCATTTATGCTTGCGTTGCCGCGCACGGTCGCCGATGCGTCGATCGGTTCGAAAACCGGGGGACTTCGTCTGTGCGGGTGCTGATCGCGAATTACCGGTATCATGTGTCGAGCGGCCCGGAGCGATACCTGTTTAACGTAAAGGCAAAGCTGGAAACGCTGGGCCACACAGTCATGCCTTTCTCGATCCGCTACAGCATGAACGAACCCACGCCCTACGATAAATATTTCGTGTCGCCGCTCGCCGGTGCGGATCAAGTGTTCTTCGACCAGCACGAGAGTGGCATCCGTACGAAGCTGAAGACGCTCAGTCGGCTGTTCTATTCGCCCGAAGTCGAACGCGCGATCCTGCGCATGGTCGATGAGACCAAGCCCGATGTTGCCTATGTCCTGTATTATCTGCGCAAGATGTCACCTTCACTGCTGACCGGCCTGAAGAAGCGCGGGACTCCGATTATTACGCGCATTTCCGATTATGGCATGTTCTGCGGCGAACATCACATGTTGCGCGCTGGGCGGCCGTGCACACTGTGCATGGACGACGGTATCCACAACGAAGTGCGGCACGCCTGCATCAAGGGCAGTCGCGCCATATCCGCCCTGGACGTGGCGGCCACCAGCTTTCACCGCGCGCGCGGTTATTTCGACCTGATCGACAAGTTCGTCACGACGAACGAGTTCATGTCGGAGATGATGGTGCGCGGCGGTGTGTCGCCGGACCGGATCGTCTGCATCCCAACGTTCACCGATATGGCGCGCTTCCATCCCGGCGCGCCGGCAGACCCGCCCTATATGCTGTACGTCGGCCGGCTGGATGAACCCAAGGGCGTCCACCTGCTGATCGATGCGATGGCGCTGCTGCGTGCGCGCCACGGCGACGCCTTGCCCGAATTGCGCATCGCGGGCGTCGGCCATACCCAGGGGTATGTCGACGAACTACACGCGCGGGTGCGGACGGCGGGGCTCGACGGCAAGATACGGTTCCTGGGCGGGGTTGCGGCGGACGCGGTGCCGGTGCTGTTCCGTGAAGCGTCGTTTTCGCTGATGCCGGCATTGTGGTTCGAAAATTTGCCGAATTCCGTCGTCGAAAGCCTGGCGAGCGGTTGCCCGGTGATATCGTCCGACATCGGCAGCCTGTCGCGCACGGTGACCGACGGGGTCGACGGCTTGTTGTACCCGCCGGGCGACGCTCCCGCGCTGGCGGCCGCAATCGAGCGACTGGCGACCGATCGCGTGCTGCGCGACCGCCTTGCCGCCGGCGCACGTGCCAGCGCTGAGCAAAAGCATTCGCCAGAACGACATATGGCGCGGCTGGTTGAGCTGTTCGGTCAGCTGGCGCGTTAGCTTTTGCCGGACGGATCCTATGCCGGCCGCAGCGACACAACGCACATGATTATCAAACGGAGATCACCCGCATGCGCATCTTGTTGACCGGAGCCAATGGCTTCGTGGGAATCGAGGCCACCCGCCAGCTGCGCGAGCATCATGAGGTGCTGGCACTCGATGTTCTGCGCTATTGCCCTTGGCGGATCGAGGGCGGCGGCAGCGTCGAGTTGCTGAAAGTCGACCTGCGCGACCGCGAGGCGACGCATGCGGCGATCGCGCGGTTCAAGCCGGAGGCGATCATCCATCTGGCAGCGATCCACTTCATCCCGGAATGCGAACAGAAGCCCGACGAAGCCGTGTCGATCAACGTCGAGGCCACCGTGAACCTGCTGTCCGCCTGCCCTCCCGGCTGCCGCTTCGTCTTCGCGTCGACCGCCGCGGTATATGCTCCATCGGAAGTGCCGCATCACGAAACGCGCAGCACGATCGGTCCGATGGACGTGTATGGCTATACCAAGCTGTGGGGCGAGGACATGGTACGATATTATGCGGCGAAGGGCGGGTTTGAAGCCGTCGTCGTGCGCCTGTTCAACGTCGTCGGCCCCGGCGAGACGAACCCCCATCTGGTGCCTGACATTCTGAAGCAGCTGAAGCGTGGCACGCGTACGCTGCAACTGGGCAACACCACGCCAAAGCGCGATTACATCCACGTCGCCGATGCAGCGGCCGGCTTCATCGCGGCGGGAACGCGCCCGGTGCCCCACGGCGGCGGCGTCACGACTGCCAACCTGGGCACCGGCAGGGAATATTCCGTGGACGAAGTGGTCGCGACGATCAGCGAAGTGATCGGTGACACGGTGACGATCGAGGTTGATCCGGCGCGCGTGCGCAAGAGCGACCGGCCGCACTTGTGCGCCGACAACGGGCAGATGAGCACCCTATTCGGATGGTCGGCGCAGCACGATCTCGCCTCATCGATGCGCGCCACCTGGGACGATCCGCGCATGCTGGAGCAATTGCTGTGAAGGCGTTGCGGATCGCACAGGTCGGCAGCCGGGGCATTCCGGGCCACCGCGGCGGCGTGGAGCGGGTGATCGAAGCGGTCGCCCCGCGGTTGGCCGCGATGGGCCACGAAGTCACCGTATATTGCGCCGACTGGGCCGAGGATCGGCCGGAGGAATGGCGCGGCGTGAAGCTGGCGTATACCAAAGGGATCGCAAGCAAATATTTCGACACGATAAGCCGATCGGTGCTAGCGACACTGCGCGAAGCAGTCGCCAAGCACGACATCGTCCATTACCATTCCAGCGGCTCCGCGCCGCTCGCCATCCTGCCGCGCCTGTTCGGCAAGAAAGTGGTGGTGACCGTCCACGGCATGGATTGGCAGCGCCGCAAATGGAACGTGTTCGGCAAGTATTTCCTGCAATTGGGCGAATGGGCCGCGATCAGGTTCCCGCATCGCACGATCGTCGTCGGCCCCGACCTGAAGACGTGGCTCGACACGAAATACAAATCCGACGTGACGTACATTCCCAACGGCGTGGAGGAGCGCGTGTTTCGCGCACCGACGCGGCTGGCGGAAAAAGGGGTCGAGGCGCGCAAATACGTACTGTTCCTCGCACGGTTGGTCCCCGAAAAGCAGGTCCATACCCTGATCGAAGCGTGGATGCGCCTGGCCGACAAGCACGGGATGACGCTGGCCATCGCCGGTCCCTCCTGGCATTCGGTCGATTATGCCGAGAGCCTGAAGCGACAAGCGGCCGACGACCCCAGCGTATCGTTCCTGGGCGAAGTCGACGAGGAGATGCTCGAGCAGCTCTACAGCAATTGCTATGCGTATGTGCTGCCGTCCGAAGTGGAGGGCATGTCGCTGTCCCTGCTCGACGGTATGGCGTTCGGCGCATGCGTGATCTGTTCGGACATCGCGCCCAATCTGGCGGTGATCGGCGACGCAGGCCTGTCGTTCCGGGTGCTCGACGCGACTGACCTGCGGGCCCGCCTGAGCGAAATCATGGCCGATCCCGACCGCGCGGAACACCTGCGCATCGCTGCGCGCAAGCGGATCATCGAGGAGTTCACCTGGGACCGCGTGGCGCAGCGCTGGGCCGATCTCTACCTGGACGTGGTGTCCTGAGGTTCCAACGAGGACATTGGCGTAAGGCAGCCCAGCCGATCCGCCGCCGCGCGACCGATCAAGGCGGCGTCGGGATGGTCACGACGAAGGCGGCGCCGCCACCGTCGGCCGCTTCGCAGCGGACACGCGCGCCCATCTGTTCGGCCAGTGTCGCGACGATGAACAGGCCCATCCCGCTCGTCGGCACGCCGTCGCGACGCTCCCCTCCGGCGTGATGAAACTTTCTGAACAGGCCATCGTAGCGCGCAGGTTCGATGCCGGGTCCGCGGTCCCGGACCCGGATGGCCGCGTAGGCGATTTCCGCGCAGGCATCGATCGTCAGAGTTCCGCCGGGGGGGCTGAAGCGGGCGCCGTTGCTGAGCAGGTTGTCGAGGATTTGCGCCAGAGCACCTGCGTCCAGCGTGGCGATCAGCGGCCGATCGGGCAGGTCGACCTGGATGCCGATGCCGGCAGACTGGGCGAGTGGCCCGATGCGATCAGCCGCAGCCAGCACATGGCCGCGCACGTCCTCTGCGACGAGCCGCGTGGGGGATCGGTGTTCGGCGGCATGGGCATCGAGCAGGCGGGTCGCGAGCGCGAGCATGGCATCGATGCTGGCCATCGCCTGGCCCAATACCACGCGTGGCAGGCCCGGTTCCTGGGCCGCACGCCGGATCGCGAGATCGAACAGGTTGCGCAGGCCGTATAGCGGGCTGCGCAGATCGTGGGCGGTGATCGCCATCAGCATGTCGAGCTCGGCGTTGCGTTCGACCAGCTTGCCGTTCTGGATGCGGATCGCGCGCCTCTGTTCATGATCGCGGCGGCGGCCGGAATGGATCAGCGCCGCAGCGACCACCGCGATGATCGAAACGATCGCGGCATTCTGGACAGCGACGACCTTCTCGTTGGCCTGGGTGACCGTATCGAACACGATGGCGCAATAGCTGACGAACAGCGCCCCCAGCCCCAGCGCCACGATGCGCGGCGGCAACACGAACAACAAGGTTAGCGACGACAGCATCATCGGATAGCTGCTGGTGAGGCGTCCGTGGGCCCCCATCGCCGCCGTCGCCGTCTGCGCGAACAGCAATGCCGAAACCGCAAAGGCCGCCACGAACGCACGCCGCAACCCCGTGCCGCCGAATCGGCGGAGCGCTAGCGATCCGAACAGGAACACGATCGTCGCCAGCCTCTGCACCGCGACCAGATCGCTCCGCAACGCGGCGCCATATTCCACCATTTGGGTCAGGAGCGCGAGCAAACATGCGAGTTCGACGCGGCGGACGTTGACGTTGGTCAGCACCTGATCGAACGTCATGGTGGCTTGCTCGTCCCGCGTGACGTCCCACCGCGCGAGCCAGCCTTTCACGAACGCAGTCCCGCCTCGCTACCACCGTCCACCAGGGCGCTCGTCAGGATGGGTCAGCCCTGCTCGAATTAAGAGGTTCGTCAAACACCTGCAATGCTCGCTCAATTCGCCGTCGCGCCGTCCACCTTCTCGACCCAATAAGGGAAGAACGCCGGCTGACGGTTTGACCAGCCGGATGCGGTTGCGGCCGCTTCGCTGATCGATTGCAGCAGCTTGCGTCGCGTTTCGGGATGCAGATGCGGCAAGGCCGCGGCCGCACAGAAGGCCGCCGGCAGCCACGGCCGCACTTCGGCGCCGATCAGCCGCTCGTACAGGAAGCGGAATGCGGAAAAGCTGGTGAGCCGTCCCTGCCCCAGATCGAACGCGGCCAGCGTCACCAGCGGCGCGAGGAACGGTTCGATCGCATCGAGCCCGCTGTCGTCCGGCACGAGTTCGCGCACTTCGGGAAGCGTGGAATAAAGCTTGGCCTGCGCCCGGATGCTGGCGGCTTCGACGACGTCGCGCGACCAGCGCGTCATCGCGTCTTCGCGGTCAAGTCCGATGTCGAGCGATCGACGGATATAGCGCTGGGTCGACGACGGAAACCCTGCGAATTCCTTCATTTCGGCCAATGTCATTGCGCCTTGAGCCGGTTTCATCCTCGATGCCATCGTCGTTACCCCACTTCGTGAGAACCCTGGGACGATCATGCACCTGGATGGTTAACACCACCCTTAACGGCCTTTATCGCCCCATTTACGCATGCGACCATGAAAGCTGTTGCGCTGCAACATCGGATGCGACGAACCGAAACCCGGCGCCTCGTGATGAGACGCCGGGCGCGGTATTTCCGCAACGAATGTGGGTGGGAGTTCCCGCGTCAGCGGCTGCGTTCGGCTTCTTCGTCATACCCGGACGACGGCGCGGGTTCGCTCGACGAACCGGGCCGCGTGATCGACGGCGTGTCGCTGGCGTCCATCGATTCGTCCAAGCCGTTGTCCAGCCGCGCGTCTTCGCTGTCCGGATTCTTCGCAAGCCGTTTGGCGATCGACTTGTCATGGCCGGTTTCGCCGCGCACGCGGCTGTCCTCGTCCGCGTCGGCTTGGGATGGCGCGACGGACAGGCTGTCGAGCGCTTTCGGATCGATATCCGTCATTATCTCTCTCCGGGAAACGTTGTGTTCGCGATTAGAACGGTTCAGCGCCCGGCCTGTTCCTGCATCACCCGGACGCCCTGCGCCAGCAGGGTAGCTTCGCCGAAGACGGTCATGAACGCGATGTCGGTCGCGTCGCGCCCGACGCACACGATCGCGAGCGATGCGGCGTCGGCCATGCCGGTCGCATCGACCAGATGCCACGCCCCGCCCAGCCACAATTGCGCCACGGCATGAAAGTCGGGTGGATCGACGCCAGGAGCATAGGCCGACACGCACCGTGCCGGTATGCCCCCCGCCCGCGCCAGCGCGACGAGCAGGTGGGCATAGTCGCGGCAGACCCCGGCCCGCGTCGCGAAAGTGTCCAGCGCGGTCGTCGATCCGTCGCTGGCGCCCGGACGATAGCGGAGCGCGCCCCTCACCCAATCGATCAGTGCCGCGGCCAGTCCGCCGCCGGTCAGGCCCGCGAACTCGCGCTCGACGAAGCCGACGAAGCGATCCGCCTGGCAATAGCGACTGGCGAGCAGGTACGGCACGAGCGCACCATCAAGCGACCGCAAGCATGTTTCCGGTTGATCGGCGATGACCGCGACCGGCCGCACGACATCGATGGTCGCGCGGTATCGCGCCTGCATGCGCCCTTTCGCATGCGCCCAGCAGCGTTGGCCGATCCCGTCTTCGCCGGCTACCGCGCGCACCGGGACATCGGACCAGATCGTCAGCGCCTCCGACACGATCCGCTGATCGGGCAAGGCCGCCGCCTCGATCTGCAACAGCACATCGGCGGCGTCTTCCAGCGCATAATCCAGATCCGCCTCGATCGGCAGCCGCATCATGCCCTCCACAGAAAAAAAGGCCCGGCGGATACCCGCCGAGCCTTTGATTCTCGAATGTGTCGATCCGGTCGGATCAGCGACGATCGCCCATCAGCTGGAGCAGGAAGGTGAACATGTTGATGAAGTCGAGGTAGAGCGACAACGCGCCCATGACGACAGACTTGCCCACCATGTCGGTCCCTGCGACCTGATAATAGATCGACTTGATCTTTTGCGTATCATACGCGGTCAGACCGGCGAACAGCAGCACGCCGATGAAGCTGATGACCATCTGGAAGCCGCTCGACTGCACGAACATGTTGATGACGCTGGCCACCAGCAGACCGACGACGCCCATGATGAGGAACGTGCCGAACGCCGACAGATCGCGCTTCGTCGTGTAGCCATAGAGGCTGAGACCCGCGAAAGCCGCGGCCGTCGCGAAGAACGTCGTCGCGATCGACTGGCCGGTATAGACCAGGAAGATCGACGACATCGACAGGCCCATCGCGACCGCAAACGCCCAGTACAGCCCTTGCGTCGCCGCAGTGGACAGCCGGTTGATCCCGAAGCTGAGGACCATCACGAACGCCAGCGGCGCCAGCATGATGACCCAGCGCAGCGGCGTGCCCAGCACTTGCGCGGCCATGCCGGAATTGGCGAACAGCAGCGCGACGATGCCGGTCAGCAATACGCCGGACGTCATGTAATTGTAGACAGACAGCATGTAAGACCGAAGCCCCGCGTCATACGCGTCGGCGCGGGCGCCGGTGGCCGCAGCACGAAACGGTGCAGCATTCGGCCGGGGGTCAGACCAATTCGCCATGTTTGCTCCTTTGTCCGGAACACGATCCGGTTGGATGCGATATCGGCGCATCGCCCGCCGTTTTCAAGCACAACCGGCCGCGGTAACGATGGGAAAGACGGTTAAAATGACAAAACTTTCATGCGCCTGTTCGTAGGGCTGCGGCCACCGCCCGCAATCCGCGACCAATTGCTCGACACGATGGACGGGGTCCCGCCCGCTAGGTGGCAGGACGAGGAGCAATTGCACGTCACGTTGCGCTTCGTCGGCGAGATCGAACGGCCCGCTGCCGAAGACCTCGCCGCCGCGCTGGCGAACGTCCACGCCCCTGCGCCGGCCGTGGCGCTGGCGGGGGTCGGCGGCTTTGCCCACAAGGGGCGGACCGACACGTTATGGGCCGCGCTCGATCCGCATGATGCGCTTGCCGCCTTGCACCGCAAGGTCGACCATGCCTGCGTTGGCGTCGGCCTGCCCCCCGAACGCCGTGCCTATCTGCCGCACATCACGCTCGCGCGCTTGCCACGCAGCGCGGGGGCCGATCCGTCGATCGCGGGGTGGATCGGACGACACGCCGGGCTGGCCAGTGCGGCCTTCACCCTGCCCCACCTCATCCTGTACCGTTCGACCCTGCACGCCGACGGCGCCGCCTATGAAGCACTGGCAAGATGGCCGCTGATGCGCGAAGGATGACCTTAGGATTTCGGGAGAATATACGATGCGCACGACGACGACGATGATCGCCCTGACCGCGACGACCCTCGCCCTGGCGGCCTGCAACCGAACGTCGGTGGACACCGGTGCCCCGCTCGCCGGCGGGCGCACCGCCACCGCCATGCTCGTCACCGCCACCGGCGCGCCTGCCGGCCGTGCGACCGCGACCGAAGTGGCGGGTGGCATCCGGATCACCGCCGACGTGATGGGCCTGGCCCCCGGCACCCACGGCATTCACATCCACACCGTCGGCAGTTGCACGCCACCCGATTTCGCCAGCGCCGGCGGCCATTGGAACCCGACCGCGATGAAG
>DASTLZ010000232.1:0-10342 GCA_035714425.1 Sphingomonas sp. | reverse complement strand
CGGCGCACAATATCGCGCCAGGGACGAATGGACATGGCCGCCGCTATAGCGCGTCGCGGGTTGCGGTTCAAAGACAGTCCGCTACCTAGCAAGTGTGCCCCATCGCCAACCCCTTGCGCGTCATTACGGCATGGACTGGCTGCGGATCGGCGCGTTCGGCCTGCTGATCCTGTACCATATCGGCATGGTGTTCGTGCCGTGGAACTTCCACGTCAAATCGCACCACATCTATGACTGGCTGAAATTGCCGATGATGGCGACCAACGCATGGCGGCTGACGTTGCTGTTCGTCGTCTCCGGCTATGCCAGCCGGGCGTTGCTGGCGCGGCAGCGGGGGCCGGGGCAGCGGGGGCCGGGGCAGCGGGGGGCGGGGCGGTTCGCGGTGCAGCGGACGTGGCGGTTGCTGGTGCCGCTGACGTTCGGGATGATCTTGATCGTCCCGCCGCAGCCGTGGGTCGAGTTCGTCACCAAATTCGGTTATCCGCTCAGCTTCCCGTCATTCTGGCTCCACCATTATTTCCGCTTCGCCGTGGTCGGCGGAGTGATGCTGCCGGCGTGGAACCACCTTTGGTTCGTGCTGTATCTATGGGCCTATACGCTGGTGCTGGCGGCGGGGGTGGCGATCGTGCGCACGCGGCGGTTGCAGGCGGTGTTCGACCGGCTGTTCGGCGGCTGGGGGCTGCTGATCCTGCCCGCACTCTGGTATACCACGATCCACGGCTGGTTGTTCCTGATGTCGACGGAGACGCAGCGGCTGATCGACGATCCGATGGGGCATCTGTCATATCTGCCGGCGTTCCTGTTCGGCTTCGGCCTGGCGCGTTCGCCCGCGGCGCTGGCGGCGGCGGTACGGCTGTGGAAGCCGGCCGCGGTCATGGCGCTGATCGGCTATGCCACGATCGTCGCGATCGAACTCCATTGGCCCGGCGACGGGGGAGCGCCGCGCTGGGTCTATCGCCCCTACGGCATCGCGCATGCGATCGAGCAATGGGCCGCGATCATCGCGCTGATCGGGGTCGCCGAAGCGCATTGGAACCGCGATGCGCGCGTCCGGCCGATGCTGACCGAGGCGGTCTTCCCGTTCTATATCGTCCATCAGACGATCATCGTCGTCGTCATGTACTGGCTGCTGCCCGCGGGGCTGCCCGGCTGGGCGGAGGCGGGCGTCCTGATCGTCGCCACCGTGGCGGGGTGCTGGGCCTTTTACCTCGTCGGGCGGGCGATCCCGCCGCTGCGGCCGCTGATCGGGCTGCGCCGCCATGCGATCCTGAGGAGCAGTGCATGACGTGGAGCCTGGCCATACACGGCGGGGCCGGGGTGATCCCGCGCGGGTCGCTGACGGCGGAGCAGGACGCGCACGCGCGTGCCGGCCTGCGCCGCGCGCTGGATGCCGGGTCGGCGATACTGGCGGGCGGGGGCAGCGCGCTGGACGGCGTCGCGGCCGCGGTCGCGGTGCTGGAGGACGATCCGGCGTTCAACGCGGGGCGGGGCGCGGTGCTGACCTATGACGGCACGATCGCGCTCGACGCCGCGATCATGGACGGCGCGGGTCGCCGCGCCGGTGCGGTCGCGGGCGTGTCGCGCACCCGCAACCCGGTGCGGCTGGCGCGCGCGGTGCTGGAGGACGGGCGCCACGTCTTCCTGAGCGGCGAGGGGGCCGACACCTTTTCGATCGAACGCGGGCTGGATCAGGCAGGCGACGACTGGTTCGTCATCGATGCCCGCCGCGCACAACTGGCCGAACTGAAGGCCGCGGGCGACGACGGTTTCGACCGCGACATGAAATACGGCACCGTCGGCGCGGCCGCGTGCGACGCGAACGGCCATGTCGCGGCCGCCACGTCCACCGGCGGGGTCACCGGCAAGCGCTGGGGTCGGATCGGCGACACGCCGGTGATCGGCGCGGGGACGTTTGCGGACGACCGGGCGTGTGCCGTCTCGTGCACCGGATCGGGTGAGAGCTTCCTGCGCGTCGGCGTCGCGCATGAGATCGCGGCACGGGTGCGCCATGCAGGACAGGCGATCGGCGCCGCGACGCGAGCCGCGCTGGACGAGGTCGTCGCGCTGGGCGGCACCGGTGGCATCATCGTCGCCGCGCCCGACGGCACGCTTGCCATCCGCTTTTCGACCGCGGGCATGTACCGCGGCAGCGTGTCGGCGGGCGATGCGGCGCACGTCGCGATCTACGCCGACGAACAAGGCCGGGTCTGACCGGGTTCTTGCCGCCGGCACCCTGCCCGACGTGTCCGGGCGCCGGAAATCCCAGCTATAATGTTTCCGGGATGAACCATCGGTGTGGGCCAGCCCAAGCCGCCACGGCAGTAGGAAGCGCCTCATGATCAAGCTCGTGATCTGGGATCTGGACGATACGCTGTGGCAGGGCACGCTTGCCGATGGCGACGCGGTAGCGCTGTTCGAACGGCGCGCAGAGCTGGTAAGAGCGCTCAATCGCCACGGTGTCGTATCGTCGATCGCGTCGAAGAACGATCCGGATGCAGCGCGTGCCCAATTGATCGGTTTCGGGCTTTGGGACGAGTTCGTGTTCCCGCACATCGCGTTCGAACCCAAGCAGCAATCGGTCGCGGCCATCATCGCCGCCATGCAACTCCGTGCCGCCGACGTGCTGTTCGTGGACGACAATCCGGTCAACCTGCACGCCGCACGACACGCCCTGCCCGACTTGAACATCCTCGACATCACGCAGCCCGGCAGCGATGCCTTGCTGGACGCCATCCTGTCCGGTCAGCCAGCCAGTCGCAACCGGATCGCCGAATATCGTAGTCTTGAACGCAGAAGCGGCGATCAGGTCGCCGCCGGCGTGGCCGCCGCGGAATTTCTGAGAACCTGTGAAATCCGTGCCTGCACGGTGGCCATGATGGCCAACCTCGATTTCATCGACCGGATCGTCGAACTCGTCAACCGATCGAACCAGCTCAACTATACCGGTTCGCGGGTCAGTCGCGAAGAATTGCACCGTGACATGATCGACGGTTATCTCGAATATTATTCCTGGTCGATCTTCGCGTCGGACAAATACGGCGATCATGGCCTGATCGGCTTCGCGATGATTCATCGCCGTACGCAGCAGCTGCGGCATTTCGTCTTTTCGTGCAGGATCATGCACATGGGGTTCGAGGCGCACATGCTGCGCAGCATCGCGCAGCAATTTCCGCATGTTCATGTTCCAGAGGCCTGGCAGGAGCGGGTGGGGGGCGCCGATCCCGACTGGATCGAGGACATGCCGTATGACGATCCCGCCACACGACGGGCATTGTTCGATAGTCATGGACCCAAGGTCAGTGCGAAACCCGAACTGAGGATCATGTGCGCCTGCCAGTCGGGTGGCCTGGCGCACTTCAGCCGGGCACGCGATGCCATCGACTTCGATATCTGGCCGCGGCTGTTCGCCCTGCGTGATTTCTTGCAAGAAGATGGGGCGGTGAAGAATTATCCACCTTACCTCGTCTATGGCGCCGGCACGGATTACAAGAACGAATGCTGGCCGGGGTTCTCGCATCTCCTCGATGGCGGGCTTTACCGTTCGTGCGTCTTACGGCTGTGCGAATTCCTGACGGAGCGCGAGATCCGGGCCTTGATAATCTTGCCGCCCGAGAACCTTGCCGAGCACCAATACGGTCCCGAGGGCCTGTCTCGAAACCGGACGATCACGTACAATGCTCTCTGGCGAGAGATGATGCTGCAATATTCCTGCCTGACGTTGCTTGAGGTAGAGCACGTTTGCGCGCCGAACGACATGGTCGATGTCAATCATCACCGCCCAGCCGGACTTCAGGAAGTCGCCCGCTGGATAGACATCTGGTACGACCAGGAATGCGCAGCCCGACAAGGCGAGATTGCCGCGGCGGCGTGACGGCGGATCGTCATCTCGAACGAAGGAGTGCAGCGCCGTAAGCACGGGTGCCGCGTCTTCTTTTCGAAGACGCGGCTTTGCTGTTCCTATCACGCCGGGCACAGGTACAATCCGGACCACGGGAAGAATATTCCACGGAAAATTGGGGGAGCGAAGGAGAGAGGCGCTCTCGCGATGCGGCGCATGTCGCAATCTGCGCGGAGGAATGACGCGGCTGTTGGCGGGCCCCGTCCGCGGTTGTAAGCGAAGCGGTATGTTGCGGACTCTCGTCGTCTTGATCGCGTTCCTCGTGGCTGCGCCGGCGGGCGCCTATTGGGATTATGGCCACCGCACGATCGCGCGCATCGCGTTCGCCAACGTCCGCCCGGCGACGCGCGTGGCGATCCGCCGGCTGCTGGCCAAGCAGGCGCTGCTCGACACCCCCGCTTGCCCGGCGCGCACGATCGAGGAAGCCAGCGTCTGGCCGGATTGCGTAAAGCCGCTGAAGGACGCCGCCGGTGCACCGCGCTTCGGCTATGCCTATAACTGGCATTTCCAGAATGCCGATGTCTGCGCGCCGTTCGACCTGACGCCGTCGTGCAAGGACGGCAATTGCGTATCGGTGCAGATCGAACGGCAGGCGGCGATCCTGAAAGACAGACGCGCGTCTGCGCATGATCGCGTCATGGCGCTGGCGTTCCTGGTCCATTTCGTCGGCGATCTCCACCAGCCGCTCCACGCCGGCGATCGCAACGACAAGGGCGGCAACGATGCGCGGGTTTCGTACGGCATCTACGCGCCGCCGCGGCTGAACCTGCATTCGGTGTGGGACGGCTTGCTGGCGGAGCGTGCGATTTCCACCCCGCCCGCCTTGGTCCGCGTCTATTCGCGCGGCGAGCGGGGGCGGCTCGGCGGCGGCACGGTGGCCGACTGGAGCCGGGAAAACTGGGCCTTGGCGCGCACCGTCTATGACGCGGCGACGGACGGGCACGCCTGCGCGCCCTTCCCTGCGCGCGGGCACCTGGACGCGGCGACGATCGTGCGTCTCGTTCCGATCGCGCGCGGGCAGGTGCAGCGCGGCGGGATCAGGCTGGCGCGGATGCTGGACGGGGCGCTGCGATGATCGGCGCGTACGGGTGACGCAATGCCTGTCTTCGCGGTGGACTTGGACGTCAGCGCAGGCTGACCTGCAATCCGTCCATCACGAATTGCACCGCCAGCGCCGCGAGCAGCACGCCCAGCAGGCGGGTGATGACGGCTTCGATGCGGGCGCCCAGCACGCGCATGATCGGACCAGCGGCGAGCAGCGCGGCAAGCGTCAGCAGCAGGATCGTGCCCAATGCCGCCAGCACGACCGCCGATCGCGCGAAGCCGTCGTTGCGGCTCATCAACAGCATGACGCTGGCGATCGATCCGGGGCCGGCGATCATCGGCATCGCCATCGGGAAGATCGAGACGTCTTCGGCCTCCGGCGTGTCGGCGACCTTGGCGGCGCGATCCTCGCGGCGCTGGGTGCGCTTTTCGAAGACCATTTCCAGCGCGATCAGGAACAGCATGATCCCGCCGGCGATGCGAAAGCTGGCCAGGCTGATGCCCAGCCCCTTGAGCAGTGCTTCGCCGAACAGCGCGAAGACCAGCAGGATGCTGGCCGCGACGCCCACCGCGCGCAGCGCCATCGCCCGACGCTGGATCGGGGAAGCGCCGGACGACAGCCCGGCATAGATGGGCGCGCAGCCCGGCGGGTCGATCACCAGGAAGAAGGTGATGAGCGACGAGATGTAGAGTTCGATCACAGCGCGTCGGCCAGCACCACGCCTTCGCGCCGCGCGGCCGAAATCAGCGTGTTGCGCAACAGGCAGGCGATGGTCATCGGGCCGACCCCGCCGGGGACCGGCGTGATCGCTCCGGCCCGGGCCACTGCGCCCGCGAAATCCACGTCGCCGACCAGGCCGGCGTCGGTGCGGTTGATGCCGACGTCGATCACGGTCGCGCCCGGCTTTATCCAGGCGCCGCGCACCAAAGCGGGCCGGCCGACCGCGGCGACGACGATATCCGCGCGCGCGACGACCGCGGCGAGATCGCGGGTGCGCGAATGGGCGAGCGTGACGGTGCAGCTTTGCGCAGTGAGCAATGCCGCCATCGGCTTGCCGACGATGTTCGACCGCCCGACGACGACCGCGTCGAGGCCGCTCAGGTCGCCGCGCACGTCCTGCAGCAGCATCAGGCAGCCCAGCGGGGTGCAGGGGACAAAGCCCGGCAGGCCGGTGGCGAGGCGGCCGGCATTGACCGGGTGGAAGCCGTCGACGTCCTTGTCGGGGTCGATCGCCTGGATCACCCGCGCTTCGTCGATATGTGCGGGCAAAGGCAGTTGCACCAGGATGCCGTCGATGGCCGGGTCGGCGTTGAGCGTCGCGACCAGATCGAGCAGCGCGGCTTCGCTCACATCCGCGCTCAGGCGGTGTTCGATGCCGACCATGCCGGCTTCCTTGGTCGCCTTGCCCTTGGAGCGGACATAGACCCAGGAGGCGGGGTCTTCGCCGACCAGCACGACCGCGAGGCCGGGCGGGCGGCCGGCCGCGTCGCGGAAGGCGGGGACCTGCGCGGCGACGCGCGCGCGCAGGTGCGCCGCGTGCGCCTTGCCGTCGATGATCGTGCCGGCCATTGCGATCAATATGCGACCGGAGCCGCCGTCGCCGCATAGAGATAGGGGACGACGCGCGAGCGCAGGAAGAACACCACCAGCAGCACGATCAGCGGCGCGAAATCCAGCCCGCCGAAATCGGGGAGGATGCGGCGCAGCGGGCGATACAGCGGTTCGGTGATGGTATCCAGCGCACGCAACACCGTGCTGACGAAGCCGCTGTGGCGATTGACCACGTTGAACGCGACCAGCCACGACAGCACGACCTGGCCGACGATCACCCAGTTCAGGATCATCAGCAGGAAATCGACGAGGGAAATGACCAGGTACATCGGAACTCGCACGCCAAAAGGGATGAAGGGAGCGCTTAGCGCACAATGCGCGGCCACGCCAACTGCCGCCGCACCGCGATCACCGCCGGACGAGCGTGCCGGCGCCACGCTGGGTGAAGATTTCCAGCAGCATCGCATGCGGCACGCGGCCGTCGAGGATGACGGCGGCATCCACCCCGGCCTCTACGGCGGCGACGCACGTCTCCAGCTTGGGGATCATCCCGCCGGAAATGGTGCCGTCGGCGCGCAATTCCGCGATCCGCGCCGGGTTCAGCGCGGTCAGCAGCTCGCCCGATTTGTCGAGCACGCCGGCGACGTCGGTCAACAGGAAGAATCGCGCCGCCTGAAGCCGGCCGGCGATCGCGCCCGCCATCGTATCGGCGTTGATGTTATAGGTGTGGCCGTCGGTCCCGATCGCGATCGGCGCGACGACGGGGATGATCCCGTCGGCGGACAGCGTGTCCAGGATGCGCGGATCGACCGCCACAGGTTCGCCGACGAAGCCCAGGTCGACGTGGCGTTCGATGCCCTGCAATGTGTCGGGCTCCACACGGCTGACCTTGGCCGCGGTGACCAGGCCGGCATCCTTGCCCGACAGGCCGACCGCGCGGCCGCCCGCCTGCCCGATCCAGCCGACGATTTCCTTGTTGATCGAACCGGCCAGCACCATTTCCGCGATCTGCGCGGTTTGCGCGTCCGTCACGCGCAAACCGTCGACGAAGCGCGATTCGACGCCGAGGCGCTTCAGCATCGCGCCGATCTGCGGCCCGCCGCCGTGGACGACGACCGGATTGATGCCGACCGCCTTCAGCAGCACGACGTCTTCGGCGAAATCGCGCTGCAATTCCGGGCTGCCCATCGCATGGCCGCCGTATTTCACGACGAAGGTCTTGCCGGCATAGCGTTGCAGATACGGCAACGCCTCGGTCAGCGTTTCCGCCTTGGCGAGCAGGGCTGCGTCAGGTCCTTTGGTCATGGCGCGCGCGTTACGCGTGCGCGCGGATGCCGTCCAGCCACCGCCCGAGGCCCACGAACAGGTAGATCGCCGGCGGCACCAGCAGACCGGACAGCACGACCTTCGCGATCATCTGCCCCATCAGCAATTCGCGGATGGGGAACACGCCGAAAAACGCGATGGTGACGAACAGCAGGGTGTCGACGATCTGGCTGAGCATGCTGGCGACGCCCGCGCGCAGCCACAGCAGCCGCACGCCCTCGCGCCCCTTCATCGCGGCGAAGACATGGACGTTCAGCGTCTGCGAGATGCCATAGGAGACGATCCCACCCAGCCAGATGCGCGGCGTCGCCCCCATCATCAGCGCGAACGCGTCGCGGCGATCGGGGGCCATGTCGGTCGACGCGGGCAGGATCAGCACGACCAGCGACAGCAGGATCGACACGACCAGCGGCACGAAGCCGAAGCGCACCAGCCGGTTGGCGATGCCCGCGCCGTGCAGTTCCGCGACCGCACTGGACACCACGACCAGCAGCAGGAACGCGAAGATCCCGGCCTCGATCGCCAGCGGCCCCAGCCCGAACAGCGGGCCGATCGCCGACAGCGGGCCCAGCGACACCTGCTTGTTGCCCAGCACGCCGGCGATGCACACCATCCCGCCATAGAAGATTGCGAACGCGAACAGCGAGCGCGGGATCGCGGAGGCGCCGGGGGTGTCGGGGGCGGGAGTGTCGGGGGCGGGAGTGTCGGGGCGGATATCCATCGCATCCACGCTAGCGCCAACGCGCGCGGCTTGAAAGCACCTGGGCGAAAGCGCCCGGGTGAAACGCTTGGGTGAAAGCACCGGGGTCAAACCGCTGGCGTTGGCCGGTTCACGGGCTATGGTGCCGGCGCCGCACGGGGGCGGCGTGCGACCACGCGGCGGGACGAGCATGACCAGATATCTCATCGGCCTGGCCGGCATCGTCGTCATCCTGGCGATCGCCTATGCGCTGTCGACCGATCGCCGTGCCATCCGGCTGCGCGTCGTCGGCGCCGCCTTCGCCCTGCAAGCCGCGATCGCGGTGCTCGTCCTGTACGTGCCGCTGGGCAAGCATGTGCTGGAGGCGATGTCGGGCGGCGTCGCGAACCTTCTGGGCTATGCCAATGCCGGCACCAGTTTCCTGTTCGGCGAACTGGCCGCCAATCCACTGGGCAAGAATTTCGCGATCCAGGCGCTGCCGGTCATCATCTTCTTCGCCGCGCTGGTGTCGATCCTGTACCATCTGGGCATCATGCAATTGGTCGTGCGCTGGCTGGGCGGCGCGATCGAGGCGCTGATCGGGGTGTCGAAGGTCGAATCCTTGTGCGCGGCGGCCAACATCTTCGTCGGGCAGAGCGAATCGCCGCTGGTCATCCGCCCGTATCTGGCCGCGCTGACGCCGCCGCAGCTGTTCACGGTGATGACCAGCGGGATGGCGGGCGTCGCGGGCACGATCCTGGCCGCCTATGCGTCGATGGGCATCCGCATCGAATATCTGCTCGCCGCCAGCTTCATGGCGGCGCCCGGCGGCATCCTGATGGCCAAGATCATCATGCCCGACCGCCGCGACACGCCGCAGGGCCAGCTGGCGCTGGGCGATCGGCCGACCGACGACGCGGTGGTCATCGCAGAGGCGAGCCATGACGAGGAAAAGCCCGCCAACATCATCATGGCCGCCGCACAAGGCGCGCAGACCGGCGTGCGCCTGGCGGTGGCGGTCGGTGCGATGGTGCTGGCGTTCGTCGCGCTGGTGGCGCTGGCCAACGGGCTGCTGGGCGGCATCGGCGGCTGGTTCGGCTATCCCCACCTGTCGTTCCAGGCGCTGTTGGGCCATGTGTTCCAGCCGGTGATGCTGTTGTTGAACGTGCCGTGGAACGAGGCCGGGATCGCCGGCGGGCTGTTCGGCGAGAAGATCGTGCTTAACGAATTCGTCGCCTATATCGACTTGGGCAAGCAGGCGGGGCAGCTGTCGCCGCGCACCGTCGCGGTCGTCACGTTCGCGCTGTGCGGCTTCGCCAATTTCTCGTCGATCGCGATCCAGATGGCGGTGACGGGCAGCCTCGCCCCCAACCAGCGGCCGATGATCGCCAAGCTGGGCCTGCGCGCGTTGCTGGCCGGCAGCCTGGCGAACCTGATGAGTGCGGCGCTGGCCGGCCTGCTGATCGGGTGATGCCGCTCAATCGATCCGGAACAGCCTGAGCGGCGATTTCGCCGGCAGGGGCAGCGGCGTCAGCCACGGTGGCGTGCGCCCGTGGGCCAGCTGGTCGTAGAATCCGCCGCGGTTGCGGGTGCGGTAGATCGTCGATTCGGCCATGTCCGGACACACCAGCAGCAATGTCGCGCCGTGGCGCTTCATGATGCTGCGCGCTTCGGCGGGCGATCGGCCGAAGGCGTGCTGGACGTCGAGGATCGCGGCGCCGTTGCGGTGATAGGGGCCGGCGATCGCGCGGTGGTGCGTCACGGTGATCAGGCGGGGTCCGAAATCGACGAAGGTGAGGATCGTCGCGGCGGGCATCCGCGCGATCGGGCGGAGCGCGGGCAG
>DASTLZ010000231.1:0-1611 GCA_035714425.1 Sphingomonas sp. | reverse complement strand
GCCGGGGGAACTCGGCGGCCTTGCCATGTATGGGCGTCAGCCCCAGGCGGTTTCGTCGCGCTCGTCGAGGAGCATGCAATGTTCCTGGGTAACGGCATGTTCGCGAAAGAGCATTTCGACACGCAGCGCGTCGTTGCCGTGGAATGCGGTGGCGATCACGTGATGCTCGCGCTGCGCCTGGCGTAGCAGCCGCGCGATGCGCGCATCTTCCTTGCGGCCGAAGGCGACCGCGGCGGGGGCGGCGAAGGGGATGATGTTGCAGCGCGCGATCATGTCGGCCAGCAGCGGATTGGCAGCGCGCGCGATGACCGCTTCGTGGAACAGCGCGTTGACCTGACCATACGCTTCCTCGACCGCTTCGGACACAGGGTCCGCCGCAAGGACGGCGTCGCCCTGGTGCAGGATCGGCGCGAGCGTGCGTGCCATGTCGACGCCACCACCGGCGATCACGATGGCGCGCGCCGCATGTCCTTCCAGCAACGCGCGCAGATGCACCGCTTGCAGGCTTTCGGCACGGGTGAACGCGCGGACCCGGTAGCCGCGCGCGCCGACGCGCACCAACAGACCTTCCTGCGCCAACGCCGGCAAGGCATTGCGCACCGGCGTGCGCGATACGCCGAGCGCGGCGGCGACATCGACCTCGAGCAGCCGTTCGCCAGGTTGCAGGCGGCCGCGCAGGATCATCTCGCGCAAGCGGGTCAGGGTCGAGTTGGAGCGCTCGGTGGACATGGCTTCGCGTCCTAGCGCGTTTCGCGGGGGCGGCCCATCCTCAGCGGTTTTGTATCCAGTGGGGCTGCACCAAGATCATGGTCGAAGCATATTGACGGATAGTGGATACATAGCCAGTCTCCAGTCGCGCATAGTGCGGAATATCGCCGGCCGCGTGAGGGAGAGGATCGATGACCAAGATCGAGGACAGAACAGCGGCACCCTGGCCGCGCAACGCCTGGTATGTCGCGTGCTCGCCCGACGAGATCGAGGGTAAGCCCTTGGGCCGTCAGATCTGCGGCGAGCGCATTGCGTTCTTTCGCGGGCCGGACGGCGTGGCCGCGGCGGTCGAAGATTTCTGCCCGCATCGCGGCGCGCCGCTTTCGCTGGGCTTCGTGCGGGATGGCGCGTTGGTGTGCGGCTATCACGGGCTGGCGATGGGGTGTCGGGGCGAGGCGATCGAGATGCCGGGCCAGCGGGTGAGCGGCTTCCCGCCGATCCGGGCGTTTCCGGTGATCGAACGCTATGGCTTCATCTGGGTGTGGCCGGGCGATACCGATGCCGCGGATCCGGCGAAGCTGCCCCATCAGCGTTGGGCCGAGGACGACGGCTGGGCATTCGGCGGCGGCCGGTTTCACGTGCCGTGCGATTACCGGCTGATGATCGACAATCTGATGGATCTGACCCACGAAAACTATGTCCATGCGTCGAGCATCGGCCAGAAGGAGATCGACGAAGCTCCGGTCAGGACACGGGTCGAGCCGGACGAGATCGTTACCAGCCGCCACATTCCCGGTATCAAGGCACCGCCGTTCTGGCGGATGGCGTTGAAGGGCGCGGGCCTGCCCGAGGATGCCACCGTCGATCGCTGGCAGGTATGCCGCTTTTCGCTGCCCAGCCATG
>DASTLZ010000230.1:0-8149 GCA_035714425.1 Sphingomonas sp. | reverse complement strand
GTGGTGTTCTATGGCACGATGGAGGGGTATCTGAAGGCGGTCGACGCGACCACCGGCAAGGTGCTGTACAGCTTCAAGACGCCATCGGGCATCATCGGCAACATCAACACCTACACGTACAACGGCAAGCAATATATCGCGGTGCTGTCGGGTGTCGGTGGCTGGGCGGCGATCGGGATGGCCGCGGGCCTGACCGGCGATCAGGAAGGCCTGGGCGCCGTCGGTGCCTATCGCGCCCTGTCGCAATACACCAACCTGGGCGGCGCGATGACGGTGTTCGAACTGCCCGGCAACACCGCCGTCGCCTCGCGTTGAGGTGAGGCCGACGACTTGACCAAGACATGACGAAAATGGGGGAACGCTGCACGTCGCGGCGTTCCCCCACTGACCGACGATGCTGCCTCCGAGGAATGTGTATGACGTCTTTGCGTAAAGGTTCGACGATCTTCCTGGGCGTCGCCGCCCTGACCCTGGGCGTCAGCATCGCCACCGCCCAATCACCATCTTCGACCGCACCCGCCGCCGCGCAACCCGGCGCAGCAGCCGGCGCAGCAGCCGGCGCGGGCACGCCGGTTTCGTGGGAAGTGTTCAGCGGATACAAACGCTATCACGGCAATTGCTCGGTCTGCCACGGCCCCGACGGGCTGGGCGGCACCTTTGCACCCGCGCTCGCCACGTCGCTCAAGACGATGGACCACGACGCGTTCCTGGAGACCGTCGTCAACGGCAAGCAGAACAGCCAGCTGGCGATGCCGGCGTTCGGCGCGGACCCGAACGTCATGTGCTATATCGAGGAAATCTATACGTATCTGAAGGCGCGTTCGGACGACAAGATCGGCCGCGGACGCCCTGCACCGCAACCCGCCAAGCCGGCGGACATCGGCGCGGCCGAAGCAGCGTGCATGGGATCGTAACGGCGTGACGACACGGGCGTTCGCGCGTCTTGCCGCGCTGGTCCCCGCATTGCTCCTGGCAGCGCCGCCCGCGTCGGCCGACCGTGCCGAAGCGGTGGATCGCACCGCGTTGCGCGTGTGCGCCGATCCCGGCGCCACGCCCTTGTCGTCCGAAGACGAGAAGGGCATCGAAAACCAGATCGCGGCGGTGTTCGCCAAATCGCTGAACGTGCCGCTGCGCTATACCTGGTTTCCCAGCGGCATCGGCTTCTATCGCCGCACCCTGAACATCCGCCGCTGCGATATCGTGATGGGCACGGTTGCGGGCAACGATATCGCGCAGACCACGATCCCGTATTACCGATCGACCTATGTGCTGGTCAGCCGCACCGGCGACGCGATCGCGGCATCGCGGCTCGACGATCCGGGCCTGCGCGGCAAGACGCTGGGCGTCCAGGCGGGCACGCCGGCGAGCCAGCTGATGGCGCGTGCCGGGCTGCTCGACGCGGCGCGATCCTATGACCTGATGGTCGACAATCGCATCGATTCGGTCGGCCGGCGGATGGTGGAGGATGTCGGCGCGGGCAAGATCGATGCAGCGATCGTGTGGGGTCCGGTCGCCGGGCATTTCGCCGCGATGAAGCCCGGCGCCTACCGCGTCACGCCGCTGACCGGGGACAAGGATCTGCCGCTGGCCTATGACATCGCAATGGCGGTGCGGACCGGCGAGCCGCGCTGGCGCGCGCAGGTCGACCAGCTGATCCGCGACAACCGCGCCGCGATCGAACGGATCCTGATCGCGGAGCATGTTCCGCTGCTCCCGCTGACGCCCCCTTCCACGACAGGTGCCGGTTCATGATCCGTCCGTTTGCCCTGGCCGCGATCCTGGGCGCGGCGACGATGCCCGCGGCGGCCACGGCCAACGATTTCCCGACCGACGCGCGCGTCGATTACGTCATCGGCTGCATGGCCGCGAACGGCCAGTCGCAGGATGCGATGCGCCGGTGTTCGTGCAGCGTCGATGCGGTCGCGTCGATCCTGCCCTATGCGATCTACGAACGCGCCGACACCGTGCTGCGGATGCGATCAATGGGCGGTGAGACCGCGGCGCTGTTCCGCGACGTGCAGGGCCTGCGCAACGTCGTCGATCGTCTGCGTGCGGCGCAGGTCGAGGCGGATTTCCGTTGCTTCTGACGCCGGCGTCTTCGAAGAAAGTTTGGTAAGGGGATCAGTATGAACAGCGTATCGATGAGCCAGATGATATCCACCGTCGCCGCGATCGGTGCGGTGGCGGCATTGGGTGCCGCGGCAATCGTCCGCGCGGCACCACCCGCGGGCGATCCGGTGAAGGGCAAGGCGATCTTCGCGCGGTGCGCGATCTGCCACACCGTCGAGCCGGGCAAGAACAAGCTCGGCCCGAGCCTGGCCGGCGTCGTCGGGCGCGTGCCCGCAAGCGTCCCCGGCTTCACCTATTCGGCCGCGATGCGGGCGGACAAGGTGCCTTGGACGGTCGCGCGCCTCGACGGCTATCTGGTCAATCCGCGCGCGATGGTGCCGGGCACGAAGATGATCTTCGCCGGCCTGCCCAAGCCCGAAGACCGGGCAAACGTGATCGCCTATCTGGCGAACCCTTCGGCAGCGAAATGATCCTGCTGGCGCTGCTGATCGCCGCTGCGCCCCCCGCCCCGAAAGGGGCATCGCTGCCGGTTGCCGCGAAAGCGGCATCGGCGCCGGCTGCCGACGCCGGATGGCCGTGCGAGGTCGAGCCGAAGGCGGTGCTGGCCGCCGGCGATTACTGGCCGGCGGTGAAGGGGAAAGCGGGCGCCGGCTGGGCATCCGACGCCGCGATCGTTTCGCTCGCCGGGGCCACCGCACGCCGCAGCCTGCCCGAAGACGAAGCCACGGCGCAAATTCGCCAGTTCGCCGCCGCCCACCCCGACATGGCGGATCGCGCAAAGCTGGCGGTGGCGCTGACCGACACGATCGACGGCGAACGGCGCACGATCATCGAGGGCATCCGCCGCTTCAACGTCCGCCAGGCGCAACTCGCCAAGCGGATGGAGGAAGGCTATGGTGCGCTCGACGGCCCGGCCGCCGCGGGGACGCCGGAACGTCGCGCCGCATTGGAAGAACAAGCCGGCTGGGACCAGCGGATCTTCGAGGATCGCCAGCGCATGCTGCCGATCGTCTGCCGCCAGCCCGCCGCGCTGGAGACGCGCCTGGCGGCGCTGATCGGCGCGATCAAGGAACCGACCCCCAAGTGAAACATGCGATCCTCGGCGCCGCGATGCTGGCGCTCCTGTCCGGCTGTTCGCAAAGCCGGCCGGCGGGCGACGATTATCTGGTCTATGTCACCAACGAAGGGTCCGGCGACATCAGCGTCATCGACCCCGCCAAGCGCACCGAGATCGCCCGCATCCCGATCGGCAAGCGCCCGCGCGGGCTGGTCGCCAGTCCCGACGGGCGGCTGTTGTACGTCGCGGTCAGCGGATCGCCCGCCGCCGGCCCCGGTGTCGACGAAACGAAACTGCCGCCGCCGGACAAGGGCGCGGACGGGATCGCGGTGATCGACCTGGCGCGCCGCACCATCGTGCGCACGTTGCGCGGCATTTCCGATCCCGAACAGGTCGCGATCAGCCCCGATGGCCAGCGGCTGTACGTCGCCAGCGAGGACCGCGGCGTCGTCGTGGTGATCGACCGCGACGGGCGCAAGCTGGCCGAACTGGCGGTGGGTGGCGAGCCGGAGGGGATCGGCGTGTCCCCCGACGGCGCATCCGTACTGGCGACATCGGAGGAAGACAGCAGCGTCGCGATCCTGCGCGGCTCTCCGCTGAAGGTCGTCGCGCGCGTCGGCGTGGGGTCTCGCCCGCGCAACGCGACCTTCGTCGGCGCGGCACGTGCGGTCGTGCCCGGCGAGACGGATGCCTCGATCAGCATCGTCGATGTCGCGGCCGGCACGCGCACCCGCACGATCATTTTGCCCCCCACCGATCGCCCGATGGGCGTCGCCGCGCTCGACGGCCACACCGTGCTGCTGACCACCGGGCGCGGCGGCCGGCTGGTCAAGATCGACATCGACAAGGCCGATGCCGTGATCGGCGCCGCGACCGTCGGCACCCGCCCCTGGGGCGTCGCGGTGGCGCCGGATCGCCGCCTGGCCTTCACCGCCAATGGCCCGTCCGGGGACGTGACCATCGTCGACACCGCGACGATGAAGGTCACCGCCAAGGTCAAGGTCGGCACCGGCCCCTGGGGCGCCACCGTCGTCCGGCAGTAAGGGGAGCCGGGCGCGCTTTTTTAAACGCCCGCTAAACGTCCGCCAGCGCGTGCAGCGGGGCAAGCGCCTGGCGTTCGATATCCTCCAGCTCGGCCAGGGTCTGGACCAGCGCGTCCTGCTGCTTGCGCAATTCGTCGATACGCCCGCGGCAGCGTTCGGCCAGCGCGCGCATCTGTTCGGCATGTTCCTGATCGACTTCGTACAGGTCGAGGAACTCGCGGATGTCGCGCAGGCTGAAGCCCAGTCGCTTGCCGCGCAGGATCAATTGCATCCGCGCCATTTCGCGCCGGGTATAGACGCGCGTGGTGCCGATCCGGTGCGGTTCGATCAGGCCGCGATCCTCATAGAAGCGCAACGTGCGCATGGTGATGCCCAGCGCGTCTGCGGCTTGCTGGATGCCGCGCATGTCCGGCTCGCCCGTCGCGCCCCTTTCGCCTGTCTCCACGTCCCCGCGATCCTCTCTCAGCCATCTTGCCGCGCTCGGCGACTTTCCCTATAGGAGAACGTGTACACCGATACGTCAACCCGCAAGCCCGAACGGGCGCGCGGCGTCACTTCAGAGAGGATGCGGATGACCAACGTCGTGATCGCGGGCTACGCCCGTTCGCCTTTCCATCTGGCCGGCAAGGGCGAGCTGGCGCGCGTGCGGCCGGACGATCTGGCGGCGCAGGTGATCCGCGGGCTGATCGAGCGCACCGGCGTCGATGCCGCGCAGATCGAGGATATCGTCCTGGGCTGCGCGTTTCCGGAAGGGGAACAGGGGCTCAACGTCGCGCGGATGATCGGCCTGCTGGCCGATCTGCCGCTGTCGGTGGGCGGCATGACGGTCAACCGCTTCTGCGGATCGTCGATGAGCGCGATCCATATCGCAATGGGCCAGATCCAGATCGGCGCGGGCGAGGCGTTCATCTGCGCCGGCCTGGAATCGATGAGCCGGGTGCCGATGGGCGGCTATAATCCGCTGCCCAACCCGCAGCTCGCCGCCAAGAGCGCCGGCGCCTATATGGGCATGGGCGAGACGGCGGAGAACGTGGCGCGCAATTACCAGATCACGCGCGCCGAACAGGATGCGTTCGCGGTGAAAAGCCAGAAGAAGGCGGCATCCGCGCGCACCGACGGGCGTCTGCGCGACGAAATCGTACCCATCAGCACGAAGGCCGGCGTGGTGAGCGAAGACGGCACGATCCGCCCCGACACCAGCGTCGAAGCACTCGGCAACCTGAAGCCGGCGTTCAGCCTGGAAGGCTCCGTCACTGCGGGGACGTCTTCGCCGCTGACCGACGGCGCGTCGGCGGTGCTCGTCACGTCGGAGGACTTCGCCACGCGCCACGGCCTGAAGATCCTCGCCCGGATCAAGGCGGTCGGCGTGTCGGGCATCGCACCGGAGACGATGGGCCTGGGGCCGATCAGCGCATCGCAAAAGGCGATGGCGCGCGCCGGGATCAAGGCGGGCGACCTGGATATCGTCGAGATCAACGAAGCGTTCGCGAGCCAGGCGATCGCCTGCATCCGCGATCTGGGCCTGAACGACGAGACGATCAACCTGGACGGCGGCGCGATCGCGATCGGCCATCCGCTGGGCGCGACGGGTGCGCGCATCGTCGGCAAGGCCGCGGCGCTGCTGGAGCGCGAAGGTGGCCATTATGCGCTGGCGACCCAGTGTATCGGCGGCGGGCAGGGTATCGCCACGGTGCTGGAGCGCGTCTGACATGAGCGAGATCGCAAAGGTGTGCGTCATCGGCGCAGGCGTGATGGGCGCCGGCATCGCCGCGCAGGTCGCCAATGCCGGCATCCCCGTGCTGCTGCTCGATATCGTCGCGCGCGACAATCCGGACCGCGACGCGGTGGCCAGGGGCGCCGTCGCCCGGATGCTGAAGACGGATCCGGCGCCGTTCATGTCGAAAGCGGCGGCCAAGCTGGTCGAGACCGGCAATATCGACGATCATCTGGACCGCGTCGCCGAGTGCGACTGGATCGTCGAGGCGATCGTCGAGCGGCTGGACATCAAACAGGCGCTGTACGCCCGGCTGGAAGCGATCAAGCGGCCGGGCACGGCGGTGTCGTCGAACACCTCGACGATCCCGCTCGGTCATCTGGTCGACGGCCGCGGCGAGCAATTCCGCCGCGATTTCCTCATCACCCATTTCTTCAATCCGCCGCGCTACATGCGACTGGTCGAAATCGTCCGCGGTGCCGATACCGATGCGGCCGTCGCCGATCGGGTCGAGGCGTTCGTCGATCGCGCGCTGGGCAAGCGCATCGTCCCGGCCAAGGACACGCCGGGCTTCATCGCCAACCGCATCGGCACCTATTGGCTGTCCGTCGCGATCAACGCGGCGATGGACCAGGGGCTGAGCGTCGAGGAAGCCGACCAGATCGGCGGCAAGCCGATGGGCGTCCCCAAGACCGGTATCTTCGGACTGGTCGATCTGGTCGGGTTGGACCTGATGCCGCTGCTGTCGAAAAGCCTGACGTCGACGCTGCCCGCGGGCGATCCGTATTTCGACACGGTGCGCCCGATGCCGCTGGTCGACCGGATGATCGCCGACGGTTTTACCGGCCGCAAGGGCAAGGGCGGCTTCTACCGCCTCGACAAGCAGCCCGACGGCAAGCGCATCAAGCAGGCGCTGGACCTGGCAACCGGCGAGTATCGCGCGCAGGCGGAACCCGCAGCCTTGCCGCCGGCCGCCGAAAAGTCGCTCGCCGCGCTGATCGACGTGCCGGGCAAGGTCGGCGCCTATGCCTGGGAAATCCTGGGCAAGGTGCTGTCTTATGCAGCGATGCTGGTCGGCGAAGCGGCGGATGATGTGGTCGCGATCGACGACGCGATGAAGCTGGGTTATAATTGGAAATACGGCCCGTTCGAGCTGATCGACCGGATGGGCGCCGGCGTGTTCGCCGCGCGCCTGCGCGCCGAGGGCCGACCGGTTCCGCCGATCGTCGAGGCCGCGGGCGACACGCCGTTCTACCGGGTCGAGGACGGGCAGCGCCAGTATCTGAACACCGGCGGCCAGTATGTCGCGGTGCCGCGTGCAGACGGCGTGCTGCTCCTCGAAGACGTCAAGCTGCGCGAACAGCCGCTGCTGAAGAATGCGTCGGCGGCGTTGTGGCATGTCGGCGACGGCGTCGCGGCGCTGGAATTCACCACCAAGATGAACGCGCTGGACGGCGAGATCATGGCGCTGATCGGTGAAGCGATCCCGCTGGTGCAGGCGCGGTTCAAGGCGCTGGTCATCTATAACGAAGGCGCCAATTTCTCCGCCGGCGCCAATCTGGGCGTGGCGATGTTCGCGGTCGCGGCAGGCATGTGGGACATGATCGACCAATCGGCCGCCGCCGGGCAACAGGCGCTGAAAGCGCTGAAATACGCCCCCTTCCCCGTCGTGTCCGCGCCGGCGGGACTGGCGTTGGGCGGGGGTTGTGAAGTGCTGCTGCATTCTGACGCGATCCAGGCGCATGCCGAAACCTATGCCGGGCTGGTCGAATGCGGCGTCGGGCTGATCCCCGGCTGGGGCGGCAATGGTGAGATGATCGATCGCTGGGCACGCGCGCCGATGATGCCCAAGGGGCCGATGCCCGCGGTCGCCAAGGTGTTCGAAATGGTATCGACCGCCCGCGTCGCCAAATCGGCGGCGGAGGCGAAGGAGATGATGATCCTGCGCCCCGCGGACGGCATCACCATGAACCGCGACCGCCTGCTCGCCGATGCCAAGGCCAAGGCGCTGGCGATGGTCGACGGCTATACCGCGCCCGACAAGCCGGGCTATCGCCTGCCTGGCGAAAGCGGCCGGGTCGGCATCGCTGACGTGGTGCGCGGGTTCCAGGCGAAGGGCATGGCGACCGCCTATGACGGTGTCGTCGGCGGACGCCTGGCCGAAGTGCTGACCGGCGGCGAGGCCGATCTGGTCGACATCGTCAGCGAGGACGACCTGCTCGACCTGGAACGCAAGACCTTCATGGACGGAATTCGCGACGAACG
>DASTLZ010000229.1:0-4835 GCA_035714425.1 Sphingomonas sp. | reverse complement strand
CAGACGGACGGCATCGGTGGTCGGTGTTGCGAGGCGGATCAGGTCAAGGCCTTGCGCGCGCAGCGCGGGTCCGAGCTGGTCGTCCTCTTCCGGCGGCACGTCGACGCAGATGACGCCGTCGACGCCCGCTTGCGCGGCGGCATCGGCGAACCAGTCCGCCCCGCGGCGCAGCATCGGATTGGCATAACCCATCAGCACCAGCGGCACATCGGGATGCGCCGCGCGAAAGCCGCGCGCGATGGCGAGGATGTCGGCGGTGCGGGTGCCGGCAGCCAGGCTGCGGATGTTGGCCGCTTGAATTGCCGGGCCGTCTGCCATCGGATCGGTGAACGGCATGCCCAGTTCGACGACGTCCGCGCCGCCATCGACCAGCGCGTCGAGGATCGCGGGCGTGGCCGCCGCGGTGGGATCGCCGGCGGTGACGAAGGTGACAAGGGCGGGATGGCCCTTCGCGAAGGCGGCGGCGAGGCGGGTCACTTGAACGAGATGAGCACGCCGAGAACGGTCGTTGCGAGCGCGATCAGCGCGGCGACAAATCCCCCGAGCTTGATCGTCTGACGATCGAGCGCCGCCTCCAGCATGTCCTTCGTCACGAGGTCCGTGGTGCGATCATGGATTTCGTCGGCAATCGCTTCGGCCTGACGTCGTTCCATCCCGGCAGCCTCGAGGCGACGCATCGAATCGAGGGGATTGTAAGCGGTCATTCGCACGGCCTGTATCACATCGCCACGCCGAGCGCATCGGCGACGGTGAAGATGTCCTTGTCGCCGCGGCCGCACAGGTTGGCCAGGATGATCTGGTCGGCGCGCATCTCGCGCGCATGCCGCGCGACAGCGGCGATGGCGTGGGAGGGTTCCAGCGCGGGAATGATGCCTTCCGTGCGGCACAGCAGCTGGAACGCGTCCAGCGCTTCGCGATCGGTGGCGCTGTCGTACTGGACGCGGCCGATGTCGCGTAGCCATGCGTGTTCGGGGCCGATGCCCGGATAGTCGAGGCCCGCGGAGATCGAATGCGCCTCCGTGATCTGCCCGTCCTCGTCCTGCAGCAGATAGGTCTTGTTGCCGTGGAGGATGCCGGGCGCACCGCCCGCCAGGCTGGCGGCATGCTCCTTGTCGAGGCCGTGGCCGGCGGCTTCGACGCCCAGCATCGCCACGTCGGCATCGTCCAGGAACGGGTGGAACAGGCCGATCGCGTTCGATCCGCCGCCGATCGCGGCGACGAGCAGGTCGGGCAGGCGGCCGACGCGGGCGAGCATCTGCGCGCGCGCCTCGCGGCCGATCACCGACTGGAAGTCGCGGACGAGTTCGGGATAGGGGTGCGGGCCCGCGGCGGTGCCGATGATGTAGAAGGTGTCGTGGACGTTCGCGACCCAGTCGCGCATGCCCTCGTTCATCGCATCCTTGAGCGTGTGCGCGCCCGACGTCACCGGGCGGACTTCGGCGCCGAGCAGCTTCATGCGGAACACGTTGGGCGCTTGCCGTTCGATATCGCGGGCGCCCATGTAGATCACGCACGGCAGGCCGAAGCGCGCGCAGACGGTGGCGGTGGCGACGCCGTGCTGGCCGGCGCCGGTCTCCGCGATGATCCGCGTCTTGCCCATGCGCATCGCCAGCAGGATCTGGCCGATGCAATTGTTGATCTTGTGCGCGCCGGTGTGATTCAACTCGTCGCGCTTGAACCACACTTGCGCACCCATGCCGGGCTCCGCGCCGTCGCGCAGTGCCGCGGTCAGCCGTTCGGCGTAATAGAGCGGGCTGGGGCGGCCGACATAATGTTCGAGCAGGTCGTCGAACTGCGCCTGGAACGCGGGATCGGCCTTTGCGGCGCGATATTCGCGGTCGAGATCGAGGACGAGCGGCATCAGCGTCTCGGCGACGTAGCGGCCCCCGAACTGGCCGAAATGGCCGCGATCGTCCGGTTGCGCGCGAAAGCTGTTGGGAGCGTTCATGGCTGCGTGGCTTTAAGGAACGCCGCGATCTTGTCCACATCCTTGACCCCGGCCGCGCTTTCGACGCCCGACGAGACATCGACCAAGGTGGCGCCGGTGCGGCGGATGGCGTCGGCGACGTTCGACGGATCGAGCCCCCCGGACAAGGCCCAGGGCAGCGGGTGGCGAAAGCCGTCGAGCAATTGCCAGTCGAAGCGCAGCCCCATCCCGCCGGGCAGCGCCGATCCTTCGGGCGTCTTGGCGTCGTAGAGGATGCGATCGGCGGCACCGGCGAAGCCACGCGCGGCGTCCAGATCGGCGCGGGTGCGCACCGCCACCGCGGCCCAGGTGTCATAGCCCAGTTTGGCGCGGATCGCGGCGGTGCGCTGCGGCGTGGTCTTGTGCAATTGCACGGTGTCGATGTGGGGTGCTGCCTGTTCGATCAGGGCGTCGTCGGGGTCCACGAAGACGCCGACGCGCCGGACATGCCCCGGCACCCGCGCCGCCAGTTCCGCGGCGCGCGCGACGGCCAGATTGCGCGGGGAGGGCGCGAAGAACACGAAGCCGACGTGGCTGGCGCCGGCCTTCAGCGCGGTATCGAGGGTGGTGGTGGTGGAGAGGCCGCAGATCTTGGCGCTGGTCATCACGCCGCCTTACTGGCTGGGCGCCGGGAGTCGAGTGGTTGGGCGGCAGGCGCTACAGCGTCGCGCCGATCGCGCGGGCTGCGGCGTCGGGATCTTGCGCCTGAGTGATCGGGCGGCCGACGACGAGGATCGAGGCGCCGGCGTCGATCGCCTCGCGCGGTGAAACGACGCGCTTCTGGTCGCCGGTGGCGGCGCCGGGCAGGCGGACGCCGGGGACGACGAAGAACCCCTTGGGCCACGCAGCCTTGGCCGCGGCGACTTCCTCGCCCGAGCAGACGATGCCGTCGACGCCCGATTCGTGGGCCAGACCGGCAAGCCGCGCGACGTGATCGTGCGGGCTGCCGCGGACGCCGGTGGCGGCCAGATCGGTGGCGTCGAGGCTGGTGAGCATGGTGACGGCGACGACCTTCGTACCTGCCGGCGCCGCGGCCTTTGCATCTTCCATCATCGCGCGGCCGCCGGCGGCGTGGACGGTCAGGATGGCGGGCTCCAGGCCGGCGAGTGCGCGCATCGCCTTCGCGACGGTATTGGGGATGTCATGCAGTTTCAGGTCCAGGAAGATCGGCAGGCCGAGCGCGGCCAGTTCGCGAACACCAGCCTGGCCGTGCGCGCAGAAGAATTCCAGCCCGAGCTTGAGCCCGCCGACGTGATGGCGCACCCGCCCCGCCAGCGCCTTTGCCGCAGCCAGATCGGTCGTATCGAGCGCGAGGTAGATGCGGTTCGGCATGGCTCAGGCGTCTGCCGGCGGCACGATCACCGGCGTCGCCGGGTGAACGGGCGCGGGGACGACGTCCGGTTCGCTGACCATCATCGGCGTCGCCGGCGGGAGCACCGGGGGCATCGCCCGCTCCAGTGCCTGAAGCCGGCTGCGCCAGCGCCAGCGGGCGGCGTAATGATAGATCACGGCGGGCAGCAACCCGGCGAGGAACGTGGCCAGAAGCAACAGCGGCAGGTTCACCAGCGCGGTGATATCGCTCCACAAGTGAATTTCGACGCGGTTCCAATTGCCGACGGTGAACACCGCCGCGAGGAAAGCCAGCAGACACCAGAACAGGATCTTCAGGAATTGCATGGCCACTCCGCGTCCATCGTCGGCAAAGGGTAACGCCTGCGCCGGCGAATGACCAGCCGCCTACCCGATCTCTCGCCGCAGGGTGGCGAACAGCGTCGCGATGGCGGTCAGCCGGGGTTCTTCTTCGTCGAGGATCGCGAGGAAGGCGGCGCGCTTGATCGCGGCGACGCGGCCGGCGCGCAGCCGGGCAGGCAGGGTGGAGACGGCGATGTCGATCATCCGTTCGGCGCCGTGCAGCCGGCCCCACAGATAGTCGTTTTCCCGGTAAGCGCGGCTGAAGAAGGCGCCGAAGCTGTTGAACTGGATGCCCTTCAACGTCGCCTCCGCACCGCCGGCACGGATGGAGGTGGCATCGTCGGGGGCGATGCGATCGACCTTCACCGGATCGAATTCGTCCAGCCCTTCGCCCTGGAGCAGCGGCAGGGTGGCGAGGTCGTAATGGACGAAGCCGAGGTAGGTCAGGAGCAGCGGGCGCCGCGCATCCTTGTCCAGCGTGGCAAGCGCGGCGGCGAGGCGGATGTCGGTGTCTGCGTCCAGGCGCACCAGATCGTAGGAGCTTGCGATCGCGTCGATCAGCACGCGGCCGTCGCCGCGCAGGCCGGGGCGCAGATCGGCATGGGCCTGCGTGCCCTCCAGATCGAGATAGACGGCGAGCGAAGCATAGACGGCTTCGCGCGCGGCAGGCACCGGCTGGCCCGCGCTTTCCATTTCCGCGATCCGGCGCGCGAGCAGGCGCAGGCGGCGGATGCGAAAGCCCAGATCGAGACGACGCAGGAAATCGACCGCCGCGGGGCTGGCGCGACCGGGATAGCCGGCGCCGACTTCGTGCGCGCCGAGCGCCGCGACGCCGGCTTCGATCTTTGTGCGCAGCCGGCGGCCACGTGGATTGCCGCTGAGTTGATGGGCGAGGCGGACGAGATGTTCGACGACGCTGGCGACCTTCAGATGGCCATAAGCGGCATAGCCGATGCCGACCCGCGCGATGGCCGAGCTTTGCGCGCGAGTGCGCCAGGCGGACAGCCGCGCGGGCGTGGGGCGATCGAGGAATAGCGTGCGCCCGAACAGCGCCTCCACTTCCGCTTCCACTTCGGGGCGGATCGCGGTGAGGATGGCGCGCATGCGATCGATGCGGGCGGAGCGTTCGGCGATGGCGTCCAGATTGTCGCGGATCGGCTGTTTGCGCGGCAATTCG
>DASTLZ010000228.1:0-6120 GCA_035714425.1 Sphingomonas sp. | reverse complement strand
ACCAGGTCCATCGCATCTCTCCTCGAATCCAAGAAGTGTATGCCAGGCCCGCGCATTTGCAAGCGTCGCGACGCGCTATTGCAGGCCACCGCCCAATGCGCGGTACAATTCGACGATATTGCCGGCGCGCAGCGCACGCGTCGTGACCAGGGATTGCTGCGCAACATAGGCGGTGCGCTGCGCGTCCAGCGAGACCAGGAACGAATCGACTCCCGCCCGATATCGCGCGTCGGACAGCCGCGCCGCGATCGTGGCGGAATTGGCCAGCGCCTCGCGCGCGGCCACTTGCTCGCCGATCGTCCCGCGCTGCGCCAGGGCGTCGGCGACTTCGCGGAACGCGGTCTGCAACGTCTTTTCATACGTCGCCACCGCGCCCAGCTTTTGCGCTTCGTTGGCGCGCACATTGTTGCGGTTGCGGCCCCAGTCGAACAGCGGCAAGGACGCTTGCGGCGCGACCGTGAAGACCTGCGATCCCGCACCGAACAATCCCGACAAAGCGGTGCTGAGCGTGCCCAGCGTCGCGGTGAGCGAGATTCTCGGGAACAGCGCGGCGCGCGCGGCACCGATATTGGCGTTCTGCGCCTGCAAGCGATGTTCGGCTTCCAGCACGTCGGGGCGGCGCAGCAGCACGTCGGAGCCGAGATCGGCGGGCAGGTCGGCGATCGTATAGGCGCGCGTGCCCAGTTCGGCCGGTAACAGACGCGCCGGCACGGTCGTGCCGACCAGCAGGTTCAACGCATTCTGGTCCTGCGCCAATCGTGCGATGATGACGGCGATGTCGTTGCGCGCCGTCTGGTAATTGGTGTCCGCCTGCCGCTGTTCCAGTTCGGACGCCACGCCGACGCGGAATTGCGCGGTCGTCAGCCGCAGCGATTCCTGGAAGCTTTTCAGGGTGTCGCGCGCGATGCGCAATTGATCCTGATCGCCCGCCATCGTGATGTAAGCGGATGCGACTTCGGCGATCAGGGTGATGCGCGTGCTGCGCTGCGCCTGCTCGCTCGCGAAATAGCTCTGCAACGCGGCTTCGTTCTGGTTGCGGATGCGCCCGAACAGGTCGATCTCGAATGCCGACAGCCCGACATTGGCCTGATAGATCGATATCGTGCTGCCGGTCGTGCCTCCGATCGCCCCCGCTCCGGTTCCCGCCCCCGTTCCGGTGGTGCCGCCCGTGGTCCCCCCCCCCGCGCCGCCGCCCGCGCCGCCGCCCGCGCCGCCGCCCAGGCTGGCCAGGTTGTTGGTATAGATCGCTCCCCCGCTGGCGGTGATGCCGGGGAACAGATCGGCACGCTGCACGCGGTATTGCGCGCGCGCCTGCAACACGTTCGCCGCCGCCAGCCGCAGGTCGCGGTTGTTGTCGAGCGCCAGGGCGATCGTCTCCTGCAACGCGGGATCGACGAAGAACTGCCGCCAGCCGATCATGTCGGCGGCCAGCGCACCCGGCGTCGCGGGGGCATAGGCGCCCCCTTGCGGCAGGCTAACCGGCACCGCGCCGGCCGGCCGCACATAGGTCGGTGCCAGGTTGCACCCGGCCAGGGTCGTCGCGCACAACAGCGTTAATAGGGGGCGTTTCGTCATCGTCATGCTCCCTGGGGGGCGGGCTGGTGGTCGCGATCGGCGGGCGCATCCGCTCCCGGATCGGTCCCCGTATCGGCCCCCGAACCGGTCCTGGTCTTCGCGCCGCTGCCGAACACGCGCAGCACGACCACGAAGAACATCGGCACGAAGAAGATCGCCAGCACCGTCGCGGACAGCATCCCGCCGACGACGGCACGGCCGATCGCATTCTGCCCGCCCGCGCCGGCGCCGGTCGACACCGCCAGAGGCAGCACGCCGAACACGAACGCCAGGCTGGTCATCAGGATCGGGCGAAGCCGCAGCTTGGCGGCTTCCACGGCCGCATCGAACGCGCTCATCCCCTCGCGCATGCGCTCTTCGGCGAATTCGACGATCAGGATCGCGTTCTTCGCCGACACGCCGATCGTGGTAATCAGGCCGACTTGCAGATAGATGTCGTTGTTCAGCCCGGTCAGCGCGGCGGCGAGCAGCGCGCCGACGACGCCCAGCGGCACGACCAGCAACACCGATACCGGCACCGACCAGCTTTCGTACAGCGCCGCCAGGCACAGGAACACGATCAGCAGCGACAGGCCGTACAGCGCCGGTGCCTGCCCGCCCGACAATTTCTCTTCGTAGCTCAGGCCGGTCCATTCGAACCCGGTGCCCGGCGGCAATTTGGCGTGCAGTTCCTCCATCGCCTTCAGCGCGTCGCCAGAGCTGTAGCCGGGGGCGGCGGCGCCCAGCAATTCCATCGACGGCACGCCGTTATAGCGGGTCAGTTGCACCGGCGCCTGCTGCCAGCTGAGCTGAGAGAAGGCGGGGAAGGGGGACATCTGGCCGCTGCCGCCGCGCACGAAGAAGCTGCCGATGTTCTCCGGTGCCCGGCGATAGGGCTCGTCCGCCTGGACATATACCCGCTTCACCCGGCCGCGGTCGATGAAGTCGTTGACGTAGGACCCGCCCCACGCCGTCGCGATGGTGGCGTTGATCGTCGACAGATCCAGGCCCAATGCGCTCGCCTTGTCCTGGTCGACGTCGACCTTCAACTGCGGCGCGTCGTCCAGCGATTGCGGGCGGACCTGCGCCAGCCTTTTGTCGCCCGCCGCCATGCCCAACAGCATGTTGCGCGCCGCCAGCAGCCGGGCGTGGCCGATGCCGCCGGTGTCGACCAGCTGGAAATCGAACCCGGTGGCGTTGCCCAATTCCTGCACCGCGGGCGGCGACAGCGCAAAGATCATCGCGTCGTGGAATTGCGAAAACGCCCCCATCGCGCGGCCGACCACCGCCGGCGCGCGGTTCTGCGCATCGGGCCGCTGGTCCCACGGCTTCAGCTTGATGAACGCCACGCCGGCGTTCTGCCCCTGACCCGCGAAGCTGAAGCCATTGACGGTGAACACGCCGTCGACATTGGCCTTTTCATCGATCAGGAAATGGTGGCGCACTACGCTCAGCGCCTTTTCGGTGCGCGCGCTGGTGGCGCCGGGCGGCCCCTGGACCAGCGCGAACACGGTGCCCTGATCCTCCTCGGGCAGGAAGCCGCTGGGCATGCGCACGAACAGGAACGCCATGCCCGCGACGATGACGGCATAGATCAGCAGCGACCGCTTCCAGCTGCGCGCGGTGTGCCGGACGCCGTTCTCGTACCGCTTCGTCCCCTTGTCGAACGTTCGGTTGAACCAGTCGAAGAAGCGCCCGAAGAACCGGCCTATCGGGCCTCGTCCATGCGTCTTGTTCGGATCGTGCGGCTTCAGCAACGCAGCGCAAAGTGCCGGCGTCAGGATCAGGGCGACCAGCACCGACAGCATCATCGCCGACACGATGGTGATCGAAAACTGGCGATAGATGACGCCGGTCGATCCGCCGAAGAACGCCATCGGCAGGAACACCGCCGACAGGACCAGGGCGATGCCGATCAGCGCGCTGGTGATCTCGTCCATCGAACGCCGTGCCGCGTCGCGTGGCGACAGCCCTTCGGTGGTGATGAGCCGTTCGACGTTCTCGACCACGACGATCGCGTCGTCGACCAGCAGCCCGATGGCCAGGACCATGCCGAACAGGGTCAGCGTGTTGATCGAATAGCCCGCCACCGCCATCACCGCAAAGGTGCCGAGCAGCACGACGGGCACCGCGATCGTCGGGATCAGGGTCGCGCGCCAGTTCTGGAGGAACAGGAACATGACCAGGAAGACCAGCACGACGGCTTCGATCAGGGTGTGGACGACCTGTTCCACCGACAGCCGCACGAACGGCGTGGTGTCATAGGGATAGACGACAACCATGTCGGGCGGAAAGCCCTTGGAAATCTCGCCGACCCTGGCCTTCACGCCCTCCACGGTCGCCAGCGCGTTCGCACCGGGGGCCAGCTTGATGCCCATGCCTGCGGCGGGCTTGCCGTTGTACTGCCCGTCGAAGCCATAGCTTTCCGCACCCATTTCGACACGCGCCACGTCGCGCAGGCGCACGATCGCGCCGCCCGTCGCGGTCTTCAGGCGGATCGCGCCGAACTGGTCAGGGGTCTGGAGCCGCGACTGGACGGACACGGTGGCGTTCAGCATCTGCTCGCGCGTCATCGGCTGCGCGCCGATCTGCCCGGCGGACACCTGCGCATTCTGCGACGACACCGCGCTCGTCACATCGGCCATCGTCAGCTGGAACGCGTTGAGCTTCAGCGGATCGACCCAGATGCGCATCGCATATTGCGCACCGAACACCTGTGTGTCGCCGACGCCGGGGACGCGGCTCAGCGGGTCCTGCAATTGCGACACGATGTAATCGGCGGCGTCGACGCCGGTGTGCGATCCGTCCTTGGAATACAGGCCGATCACCAGCAGGAAATTGTTCGCCGCCTTGGCGACGCGAATGCCCTGTTGCTGCACTTCGCGCGGCAACAGCGGCGTCGCGGCCTGCAATTTGTTCTGCACCTGCACCTGCGCGATGTCGGGATCGGTGCCTTGCTCGAACGTCAGCGTGATCGTCACCGTGCCCGCCGAACTGGACGAGGACGAGAAATAGCGAAGGTTGTCGATGCCCTTCATCTGCTGTTCGATGATCTGGGTCGTCGTATTCTCCAGCGTCGCGGCATCCGCACCGGGATAACTTGCGATGACCGACACCGCAGGGGCGGCGATCGCCGGGAACTGCGCGATCGGTAGGCTGCGGATGGCCAGCCCGCCCGCCAGCATCAGGATGATGGCGACGACATAGGCAAAGATCGGCCGGTCGATGAAAAAGCGTGCCATGACGGGTTACTTGCCCCCCACCGACGTACCCGCCGCGGCCCCCGAAGCGGCCGCGGTCGCCGGCTTTTCGGACCACGGTTTGGCATTCACGACCGCGCCGGGGCGCAGCGTCTGGGCGCCTTCGACGATCACCTTGTCGCCGGGCTTCAACCCGCTGGTCACCAGCCAGTTGGCGCCGATCGTGCGCGGCGCGGTGACGACCCGCATCTCGATCTTGGACCCTGCGCCGACGACCATCACGGTGGGCCGGCCGCGCTCGTCGCGGCTGAGCCCGCGTTCCGGCACCGTGATCGCGCGCCCCTGCGTGCCCTGGACCAGCTCGGCGCGGACGTACATGCCGGGCAGCAGCAGGCGCTGCGGATTGGCGACGACGGCGCGGATCGTCTGCGTGCCCGTCGTCGGATCGACGGAGACCGCGGCGAATTTCAGGACGCCCTCGATCGGATAGGTCGTGCCGTCCTCCAGCTTCAGGCGCACTTTCGCCGCCCCGCCGCCACGCGACAGATCGCCCGCCAGGATCTGCTGGCGCAACCGCAGCAGGTCCGCGCTCGATTGGGTGAGGTCGACGAAGATCGGGTCGAGTCGCTGGATCGTCGTCAGCGGATTGGTCTGCGCCGCGGTGACGAGCGCGCCGGTGGTGGCGACGGAGGTGCCGACCCGGCCGGAGATCGGCGCGGTCACCGTCGTGCGCGACACATCGATCTGCGCGGTGCGCAGCGCGGCGCGCTGGCTGGCGACATCCGCCTGCGCCTGCGCGGCGCTGGTCTGCGCATTCTCGAAATCCTGCCGCGAAATCGCGTTGATGCGGACCAGTTCGCCATAGCGGCGCGCCAATGCCTGCGACGATGCGATCGCCGATTGCGCCCGCGTCAACGCGGCGCGCGCGCTGGCGACCTGCGCCTGATAGGGCGACGGATCGATGCGATACAGCGGCTGGCCCTTGCGCACGTCCTCGCCCTCCTCGAACAACCGCGCCAGGATCAGGCCGTTGACCTGGGGGCGGACTTCGGAGGTTTCGTACGCGGCGGTGCGGCCGGGCAATTCGGCCGTCAGCGTGACGGGCTGCTCGGTGACGGTGATATAGCCCACCTGCGGCGGCGGCGGCGCGGGCGGCTGTTCCTTCTTGCCGCATCCCGTCAGCACGACAGCGGCGATCAACCCGGCGAACGCGGCGTCTTTTCTGCTTGGCATCGCAGGGATATCCATCTGTTTTGGGGCCACGCCGGGACATGACCTGATCTTGGCTATGGATGTGAACGGTCATTCACACTATGCAGCGCCCCTAGACCCGGCGATGCGACGTCGTCAAGCGGGAGGGAGTGGA
>DASTLZ010000227.1:0-2144 GCA_035714425.1 Sphingomonas sp. | reverse complement strand
CGGCAATTCCAACGCCTTTACCGGCAACCGCGGCCGGGCGGCGGTGGAGGCTATCGCGGCGCGAGTGGCGGGGCAGATGGGGTGCGTGCCGTCGGACGTGTTCGTCGCGTCCACCGGCGTGATCGGCGTGCCCCTGCCCGTAGACCGTGCGGAAGCCGGGCTGGACGCGGCATTTGCGGCCGAGCTGTGCGACTGGGAAACGGCCGCCGCCACGATCATGACGACCGATACCTTCGCCAAGGGCGCGACGACGTCGGCGATCGTCGACGGACGCACCGTCACGCTGAACGGCATCGTCAAGGGATCGGGGATGATCGCGCCGGACATGGCGACGATGCTGGGCTTCGTGTTCACCGATGCCGCGGTCGATCCGGCGTTCCTGCAACGCGCGCTGACCGCAGCGAATGCGACGACGTTTTCGTGCATCACCGTCGATGGCGATACGTCGACCAGCGACACCGTGCTGGCCTTTGCCACCGGGGCGGCAGGCAATGCGCCGTTGACCGACGACGACAGCGTCGGTGCCGACGCGTTTCGCGCCGCGCTGAACGATCTATGCCACCGACTGGCGCAGGCTGTGGTGCGCGACGGCGAAGGCGCCAGCAAGCTGATCGAGATCGCGGTGACCGGCGCGGACAGCGATCGCAGTGCCCACCGCATCGCGATGAGCATCGCCAATTCGCCGCTGGTGAAGACCGCGATCGCGGGCGAGGACGCCAATTGGGGCCGCGTCGTCATGGCCGTGGGCAAGGCGGGTGAGCCTGCGGAGCGCGACCGCCTATCGATCCGCTTCGGCGAGGTGCAGGTGGCGCAGGGCGGGCTTGCGGTCGAGGGCTATGACGAAGCCCCGGTCGCCGTCCATCTGAAAGGCCGCGAGATCGCGATCGGCGTCGACCTGGGCCTGGGCGACGGCACGGCGACGGTGTGGACGTGCGACCTGACGCACGGCTACATCGCGATCAACGCGGATTACCGGAGTTAGACTCGTCCGCGACACATAGCTTCCACCCCGGCGAAGGCCGGGGCCCAGTTGGGAGACGAAAGTAACGAATCGGTGCGCGCTGTTACTCTGGCCTTGCCACCTGGGCCCCGGCCTTCGCCGGGGTGGTGGCTACTTCCGAGGAACCTCAACCCAGTTCGCCTTGCAGCCAGCCCTTGATCTGCCCCTTGGGCGCGGCGCCGACCTTGGTCGCGGCGGGGACGCCGGCCTTGAACAGGATCATCGTCGGGATGCCGCGCACGCCATATTGGCCCGGCGCATCGGGATTGTCGTCGATGTTCAGCTTGGCGATCGTCACTTGCTCGCCCAGTTCATCGGACAATTCCTCCAGGCTGGGGCCGATCATCTTGCACGGGCCGCACCATTCCGCCCAGAAATCGACGAGCACGGGCTTGTCGGATTGCAGGACGTCGGTGGCGAAGCTGGTGTCGGTGATGGTCTTGGTCGCCATGATGATCTCCTTGGATGACCCGTAACCTAGGGCCGCGATGTCGTGCGCTCAACGGGCGAGAGGCAAGGATTGCTCCGTCGCGGCGTAGCCCGGCTTGTGATCGTCGAGCAACGCAGGCGGCAGTGCGATCAGCGCAGGCCCGGCGGTGTAAAGCAACGCCGCCTCGATTCGGCGCCCCGGGAAGATGACGGCGAGCGCGGCGGCATAGGCGGCCATCTGCCGCAGGTGATAGCCGGGCACGTCCCCGGCACCCGCAGCCACATGGCGTCCGGTCTTGAAATCCACGATGCGCACGCGGTCGGGCTCGACCAGCAGGCGATCGACGGTGCCGGCGACGACGATTCCTTGCGCGATGACCGCGGTGATCGGCGCCTCGGCGAGGGAGCCGGGGGCGAATACGTCAGCGAAACGGGGGTCGTCGAGGATGGCCAGCACCTGCGCCGACAGCCGCGCGCGTTCGCCGGCATCGGCCACCCCGCCGGCGTTGGCGAGCCAGCGTTCGGCCGCGGCTCCACGCTCCGCCGGTGCGACGGCGGGCAAACGTTCGAACAGCGCATGCTGCAACCGGCCCCGCTCCGCAGCGGCCCGCATCGCTGGTGAGGGCGGCGGATCGGCGACTTCGTCCTCTCCCAAGGACGACGGCGCAAGCGGGCGCGACGGGCGCGTCTCCAACGGTGCGGCGATGCGTGCCCA
>DASTLZ010000226.1:0-6822 GCA_035714425.1 Sphingomonas sp. | reverse complement strand
ATCGGCGGCGGCGGCGGTGCGCTGCACCGGCGGGCCTTCGCCCATGTTCTGCATGTGGCCGCCGAACGGGCGCTGATAGATCGTGCCGTCTTCGTTGCGGCTGAACGGCATGCCGGCATGTTCCAGCTCGTACACCGCCTGTGGCGCCTCGCGGCACAGATATTCGATGGCGTCCTGATCGCCCAGCCAATCGGACCCCTTGACGGTGTCGTACATGTGCCACGTCCAGTGATCGGGCGAATTGTTGCCCAGCGACGCGGCGATGCCGCCCTGCGCCGCCACCGTGTGGCTGCGCGTCGGGAACACCTTGGTGATGCAAGCCGTCTTCAGGCCGCTTTCCGCGATCCCCATCGTCGCGCGCAAGCCGGACCCGCCGGCACCCACGACGACCGCGTCATAGGTATGATCGATGATCTTGTACGAAGCGGGCATCAGGCGACACTTCCGAAGGCGACCTTGAGGATCGAGAAGATCGCGATCCCGGCGGCGGTGACGGTGAAGAAATTGAGCAGGATCAGCAGGACGACGCGGCTGGCGTCGGTCTGGTAATCCTCGATCACGACCTGCAGGCCGAGCCGGAAATGGTAGAATACCGACACGATCAGCAACATCATCGGGATCGCCGCCCAGGGCGAGCGCAGCCACGCATGGACGCTGGCGTAATCATAACCGGTCAGCCGCGCGAGCGAGATCAGCAGCCACAGCATCAGGACGAAGTTCGATCCCGACGTGATCCGCTGGTTGAGCCAATGGTGGGTGCCTTCCTTTGCGGAACCCAGGCCGCGCACGCGACCAAGAGAGGTGCCGGAGCGCATCACTTCGTCCCCATATAAAGCCAGTAGATCGCCGTCAGCACGACGGCGGCAACCATCGTCAGCGTTGCGAACATCTTGTTGCGTTTGAGTTCGTATCCGGATCCGATGTCCAGGAACCAGTGGCGCAGGCCGGTCATCATATGCTGGAACAGCGACAACGTCAGGCCGACGGCGAACAGCCAGCCGATCGGGTTCAGCGCGCCGGCATCGGTGGTGAACACGTCGCGAAACGTCTGATACGTCTCCGGCCCGCTGGCGATCGCGACCAGCCACCACACCAGCAGGCCGGTGCCGATCGTCGCCATCCCGCTGCCGGTCGCGCGGTGCAGGATCGAGACCAGCATGTGCGGCCCCCATTTCCAGATCTGGAGGTGGGGAGAGATCGGACGGGCGGGATTGCGGGCGGAGGCCAAGGTGACGTGTTCCCCAGAACGGACGCCCACAACGGACGGACGTAGCGGCGCTATGAGACGAGCGGCGCCGCTATGCAAGCCATGCGCGCAAGGCCCGCGCACGTCACGCGCGCAGACCCGCGCCGCGATTGTCTAACCTGCCGTTAACCTTGGCCGATTAGGCATGTCGAGCCAAGCGCCGATCGGCCGCCGAAGAGGGATTGTCCGTGACCAAGCAGCTACCGCCCCCGGAAAGCATGACCAAGACCATCGACCTCGCCGATCGTCTCTACGTGTTCGACCTCTCGCCTGCCGACCTCGTGCTGGCGCGCGAGCTGTGGGCGATGATCGAGGCGGAAGCGCGCAACGTCGCGATCACCATCTGGACGCGGCGCGAACAGCTTTACGGGTCGAGCCAGAATTGGGCGCCGCATGACCGCGAACGGATGTACGATCTCGCGGTCGCCTATCTGCGCAACCATTATACCGCGCTGGACGACACCGCATGGGTGCAATCGGCGGAGCGCACGGTGGCTTCCGCTTTTTCGATCGGGGTCGGGCTGACGCCGATCCTGGCGATGATGGACGCGGGCGGGCGCTTGACCTTCGACATCCTGCGCCGCCAGTTAGGCGACGACGAGCGGCTGAACACCTATGTCGGGCTCCTGCTGCGGATGCGCGCGCTGGAGGCCGACATCTATTGCTCGCTCTACGACTGCTATTCCCGCTTCGATCAGCAACAGGAGCGCGAGGGGATCGCAAGCCAGTTCCGCGACGGCATAGCGCAAGTGGTCGAGGACGCCAAGCAGGACGGCGATTCGCTGCGCGACCAGGCGGAGGGATCATCGCGCTCCGCGCGCGGCATGCTGGGCAAGACCAGCGAGGTCGCCGCTGCCGCCGAACAATCCGCCGTCGCCATGCGCGAAGCCGCGCAGACCGCCGCCGGCCTGATCCGCGCGATCGAGGATGCCCGTACCGAAGTGGAGGCCGCCGCAGAGATCGCGACCCGCGCCTCCGCCCATGCCAGCGAAGCGGTGAGCATGTCGGAGACGCTGAGCGCCCATGCCAAGTCGATCGAATCGATCCTGGGCCTGATCCGCGACATCGCGGGACAGACCAATTTGCTCGCCCTGAACGCCACGATCGAAGCGGCCCGTGCCGGCGACGCCGGCCGCGGCTTTGCCGTGGTGGCGCAGGAAGTGAAGAGCCTGGCCAATCAGACCGCACGGGCCACCGACGATATCGCCGCCAAGATCGCCGCCATCCAGTCAGCGACTCGTTCCAACGTCGATGCCAACGCCAGCATCAAGGCGACGGTGATCGAAGTGCAGACATCCGCCCAACGCATCCGCCATGCGATGGAAGCACAGGCGCAGACCGTCACCGCTATCACCGCCGCGGTCGACGAAACCGCACTGGCCGCGGATTCGATGTCCTGCACGATCGCCGCCATCCGCGAGGATACCGAAGCCGTCGCGGGAGAGATCGACACCGTCAGCCAGGGCTTCGATCGCCTGGACGCGCGGCTGACCGCGCTCAAGACCAGCACCGGCGAATTCGTGATCCGCGTCGCCGCCTGACGCGGACGCGCCTTCCCTCTCCCGAATCCCCTTCATCATGGCCGCCTCGTCGATTAGACGCGCGGCCATGACCCACATCCTCCTGACCGGATCGTCGCGCGGCATTGGCGCCGCCATCGCCGCCGCCCTCACCGACGCGGGCGCCACGGTGACCGGCCACGCCAGCAGCAGCGGCGCGGGCGGCGGCATCGCCGCCGATTTTGCGCAGCCCGGCGCGGCGCAGGCGCTGTGGGATGCGGCGTCCGCGCGCGCGCCGATCGACATCCTCGTCAACAACGCGGGCATCTTCGAAGCCAACCCGATCGACGCCGACGATTGGGGCGACGCTTGGGAGCGGACGATGCGCGTCAACCTGACCGCGTCGGCCGAACTCTGCCGCCTGGCGGTGCGGGACTGGCAGTCGCGCGGCGGCGGGGGGCGCATCGTCAACATCGCCAGCCGCGCCGCCTATCGCGGCGATTCGCCCGCGCACTGGCATTATGCCGCGTCCAAGGCCGGGATGGTCGCGATGACCAAGACGATCGCGCGCGGCTATGCCCGCGCCGGCATCCTCGCCTTCGCGATCTGCCCCGGCTTCACGATGACCGGCATGGCCGAGGAGTATCTGGAAAGCCGCGGCGGTGACGCGCTGCTCGCCGACATCCCGCTGGGCCGCGTCGCCGCGCCGGAAGAAGTCGCGGCCGCGGCAAAATTCCTCGCGCTCGACGCGCCGGCATCGATGACCGGCGCGGTCATCGACGTGAACGGGGCGAGTTATGTCCGGTAGCGGGCAGCTGCCCGCGATCGCACCGGCGGGCGGCGTCCCGGCGCCGTCCGACGAGCCGGCGAACGCCGGTTCGTCCGATAGCTGGAAAGTCACCCTGCCCTGCACCCGTGCGGAAGCCGAGGCGATCGACGGCATCGATGAGCCGGTATTCGGCGCGGTCCTGATGACCAGCGAGACGGTGGAGGACGACCGCGAGCATTGGCGCCTCGACGCCTATCTCGACGGCGAGCCCGACGCAGCCGCCCTCGCCGCCATCCGCGCCCTCGCGCCCAGCGCGCAAGCGGACCCGATCGTGGAGCGGCTCGCCGCGCAGGATTGGGTGACGATGAGCCAGGCGGGACTGGCGCCGCTCCACGTCGGCCGCTTCTTCGTCCACACCGGCGGCGCCACCCCGCCGCCAGGCACCCACGCCCTCCACATCGCCGCCGGCCGCGCCTTCGGCACCGGGCATCACGAGACGACCAGCGGCTGCCTGGCGATGCTCGACGCGGTGGCGGATCGCACCTTCGGCGCGGTCATCGACATCGGCACCGGCACGGGCCTGCTCGCCTTCGCCGCCGCGCATCTGTGGCCGGACGCGCGCATCCTCGCCACCGACATCGATACCGTCGCGATCGACGTGACGCGCGAAAATGCCGCGATCAACACGATCGAGAACGTGGATCTGGTCGTGGCGGACGGCATATTGGACGACATCGTCACCGACCGCGCTCCTTACGACCTCGTCATCGCCAACATCCTCGCCGGCCCGCTGGTGTCGATGGCGCCCGAAATCGCCAGCATCGCGGACAGCGGCGCGACGATCCTGCTAGCCGGCCTGCTGGAGACGCAGCGCGAAGAGGTGGTCGCGGCCTATGCCCATCATGGCTGCACGCTGGATGCGATCGACCGCCGCGGCGACTGGTCGATCCTGCGCCTTCGCGCCGCCGCCGAACGCTTCGTACCCGCCAAGCCCTTCGATCCCCGGGGCCGCGAAGGATGGCCGCTAGACCTCTAAAAGCCTCGCGCGAAGCGCCACTACCCTGCCTTCTACTCCGCGCCCTCTGCGCCTCCGCGTGAACCGACTTCCTTCGCCCGCGCATAATCCTGCGTCCCCGCGGTCAGCACCGCATCCCCCTCCACAATCTCCCCGACGGCAATGTCCGGCTCCGCTTTCAACCCGTCGTACAGCGGCGCGAAATCTGTCTCGACAGTCGCTTTCAGGAGCGCGTCGAAGCTGGGGATCACGAAGTAATTCTGCTGGAAATCGTCGATCCGATATTGGGTGCGCATCACCCGCGCCAGATCGAAGCCGATGCGGTTCGGGCTGGGATCGTCCAACGCGAAGCGGGTCTCCGCCGAACTGGACACGATCCCCGCGCCATAGATGCGCAACCCCTCCGGCTCCGCGATCAGCCCGAATTCGACCGTATACCAATACAGCCGCCCCAGATAGCGCAGCGCATCCAGCCCCAGCGCGCGCTGACCGCCGCGCCCATAAGCCGCCAGGTAATCGGCGAACACCGGATCGGCGAGCATCGGCACATGCCCGAACACGTCGTGGAAGACGTCCGGTTCCTCCAGATAATCCAGCTGTTCGGGCGTGCGGATGAAATTGCCCGCGACGAATCGCCGGTTCGCCATGTGATCGAAGAACACGGCGTCGGGCACCAGTCCCGGCACCGCGACCACTTGCCACCCGGTCAGCGCCATCAGCCGATCGGAGAGTTCGGTGAAATCGGGAATCCCGGGCTTGGAAAGCTTCAACACATCCAGCCCGCGCAGATAGGCGTCGGACGCGCGCCCGGGCAGCAGCCGTGCCTGCCGTGCGAACAAGGTATCCCAGGTCGCATGCTCCTGCGCGGTATAATGCGCCCAATCTTGCGGCACCGTCCAATCGGCGGCGGCACCGGGCGGCGGCGGGAGTGGGGGAGAAGCGAGTGCGTGCGTTTCTGAAGCCATGCCACTATCCCTATCATCATGTGGCCCCATCACCATGCGGAACGCTGGCAAAACGTGCGGCGGCTGGTCCGGGTTGCGGGCGCCGTCGTCGCGATGCTTATCGTCCTGCTCGCGGGCTATGCCACGGCGGGGCTGATCGGCGGCGCGCTTCCCGCCAACGCCGGCTGGCGCCCGCCCGCGACCGGCATCACCGTCTATGTCGAGAGCAACGGCGTCCACACCGGCCTGGTCCTGCCCAAACGCGCGCCCGGCGTCGATTGGCGCACGCTCGCGCCCGCCACCGACCTGGCCGACCCGCGCTACGCCCGCTTCGACCATATCGGCATCGGCTGGGGCGAACGCGCCTTCTACCTCCAGACCGCGACCTGGGCCGATGTCCGGCCCGGCACCGTCCTGGCCGCCGCGATCGGCAGCGACGCCACGCTGATGCACGTCGAACATCTGCCGCGCCCCCAACCCGGCCCGGATGTCCGCGCCATCGTCCTGCGCCCGGCTGAATATCGCGCGCTCGCCGCTGCGATTGCGGACAGCTTCCGGCCCGGCGGCGCCTCCTACCCCGGCTATGCCGGCTATGACGCTTTCTACGACGCGCGCGGGCGGTACGATGCGGTCGCGACCTGCAACGCCTGGACCGGCGCGATGCTGCGCCGCGCGGGCGTGCGGGTCGGCCGGTGGACGCCGTTTCCGGTGACGGTGCTGGGATGGTTCTGAGCCCGCCATCGAAAGCGCTGTGGGCGGCCGAGCTGCCCCGCGCCGCCTGGGTCGTGGCAAGCTGGTGGCGGCACCGCGCCCGGCTGGACGCCGCGCCGCGCGGCGATGGCCGCTGCTGCCGGGGCTGTTCAATTCGGATCGGTCGAATTTCGTCCTGCAACGCTATCTGCGCCGGCTGGGCTATGTCTGCGAAGGCTGGGGCCTGGGCCGCAATCTGGGCGTGCGCACCATCGGCACCGACGCACAGCGACTGATCCCGCGCATCGAAGTCCTGGCCGCGCGGCACGGCCCGGTCACGCTGGTCGGCGTCAGCCTGGGCGGGATCGTCGCGCGCAAGATCGCCCACGACCGCCCCGATCTGGTCCGCGCGATCGTCAGCGTGGCGTCGCCCTACGCGGGTTCGGGCAAGGCCACCAACGTGTGGCGCGTGTTCGAATGGGTGACGGGCGAACGCCTCGACGATCCCGCGGTCATCGCGCGCAGCGAAGCGCTCGCTTGCCCCCCGCCCGTGCCGGTCACCGCGATCTGGAGCCGCAGCGACGGCCTGGTCGCCGGGGCGATCTGCCACGATCCCACGGCGCGCTGCATCGAAGTGCGCAGCGGGCATCTTGCGGTCC
>DASTLZ010000225.1:0-6412 GCA_035714425.1 Sphingomonas sp. | reverse complement strand
AGCCATGCCGGGTCAAGGTCGCGGAGCGCCTTTTCCGGCCCGCGTTCGCCATCGTGAAGCAGGCCGGTAGCGACGATCACCAGCGTCGGCGCCGCGCCTTTCGCCAGCCGCGCGGCCGCGGCGGCAATGGTCGCTTCGTCTTCCAGATCGATGTGACGATCACCGGTCCAGGACCGTGCGAACGCCTGAACTACAACGCCCTCGTCCTCCAGCGCCGCGACCAGCGCCGCACCGATCCCACCCGATGCGCCGACGACGACCGCGGTCATGCGCGCACGAAGCGCAGGAGTTCGGGCTCGCTGGCATCCGCATCATAGGCATAGCCATCGGTGTCGAAGCCGCGCAGGTCGTCGGCCTTTGCGATGCGATGTTCCACCATCCAGCGCGCCATCATCCCGCGTGCCTTTTTGGCATGGAAGCTGACGAAGCGGCGCTCGGGTCCCTCCCGAAAATCCGCGGCGATCACGCGCACGCCCGCAGGCAAACGCCCCTCCACCGACGCCCAATATTCCTTGCTGGCGAGGTTGAGGATCGTCGCCGATCCTTCGGTCTCGACATCGTCCGCGAGCATCTTGGCGATCCGGCCCCCCCACCAATCGGTAAGCTTCGTGCGGCGCGGGGCCCAGCGCGTGCCCATCTCCAGCCGATACGGGCGCATGGCGTCGAGCGGGCGGAGCAGGCCGTACAGGCCGGACAGCATCCGCAGGTGATCCTGCGCATAGTCTATCGCCGCATCATCGAGCGTCTGCGCGTCGAACCCGGCGTAGACGTCGCCCGCGAAGGCGAACAGCGCAGGCCGCTGCGGCGCAGTCGTGAAATCGCGGAAGCGGTCGGCGTTCAGCTTCGCCAGCGGCGGCGATATCGTCATCAGCGCTGCCAGCTTCTTCTGCGTGAGGCGCGCGGCGGCTGCTGCCAATGTCTGCGCCTCACGTTCGAAGCGCGGGGTCGTAGGTTCCAGCGGAGGAAGCGGCGTCTCGTAATCGAGCGTCTTGGCGGGGGAAATCACGGCGATCATGTGAATGCCGCGTTAGCCGCGCAACCGGGCGCGTTCAATCGGCGTTCAGTTCACGAGCGTCATCCACGAGCGTCATCAGCGGATCGCTTGAACCGCGATGATGCGGACGGTAGAGAACCCCCCGGACCTGGCGGCATGGCCGCACGAGGAGAGATTTGCGCATGAAGACCATTTCGAAGCTGGCATTGGCAGCTGTCCTGGCGACCGGCGTCGGCGTCCCCGTTTTCGTCGCGCCGGCTCTGGCCGCGAAGAAGGAGGAGCCCAAGGGCCCCAAGCTGACCCCCGCCGTGCAGAACGCCGCTGCCGCTGCTCAGACGGCGATGAAGGCGCAGGACCTGGCGACCGCCGATACGCAATTGTCGGCGGCAGAGGCGGCGGCCGTGAGCGATTACGACAAATATGTCGTCGCGGCGCTGCGGTACGACCTGACGAATAACAAGCTGCGGGTGGCGCGGACCGCCAACCCGAACGCGCCGGTGGACGAGACGGTGCTGGTCGGCCCGATCGATGCCCTGCTCGCCAACTCGAACACGCCGGCGGAGATGCGCGGGCAATTGGCGTACAGCCGCGGTGTGCTGGCGTTCAACGCCCGCAAGTTCCCGGAATCCATCACGTTCTACAATCAGGCGCGTCAAGCGGGCTATAACGACCCCGATCTGGACATTCAGATCGCCAAGGCGAAGCTGGAAGGCAGCGACGTCGCTGGCGGCCTGACCGAATTGTCAGCGGTGATCGACAAGCAGGCCGCCGCCGGGCGCAAGCCACCGGAAGCGTTCTATCGTTACGGCGTGTCGAAGGCGAATGCCGCCAAGATGGGCCCGGAGACGCTGGCCTGGCTGAAGAAGTGGGTCAGCGCCTATCCGTCTGCCAAGAACTGGCGCGACGTGATCTTCGTCTATGGCCTTCAGCCCAATGCAGTGGCGAAGCTGGACAATGCGCAGCGCATCGACCTGTTCCGCCTGTTGCGCGCCGCTGGCGCGCTGGCGGACAGCTATGATTACCGCGAATATGCACAGCTCGTCTATCGCGGCTTGCCGAACGAGGCGGTGTCGGTGCTGAAGGAAGGCACCGCGTCCGGCAAGTTGGCGGGCAGCGCCGATGCCAAGTCGCTGATGACCGACGCGACGAAGATCGCCGCTGCGGAAGGTCCGCTCGGTCCTCTGGAAACCAAGGCGAAGGCTAGTGCGACAGGTGCGCTCGCCCAGCAGACGGGCGACGTGTATCTTGGCCAGGACAATTACGCGAAGGCGGCTGACCTTTACCGGATTGCGCTCCAGAAGGGCGGCGTGAATGCCGATGAGGTTAACACCCGCCTTGGTGCGGCGCTGGCGCGTTCTGGTGACAAAGCCGGCGCGCAGGCCGCGTTCGCCGCGGTGAAGGGCGCTCCGCGGAGCGACATCGCCGGCCTCTGGTCGACCTGGGTACAGACGGGCACGACCGCCTGATCCGGCTTGGGCGGGGGGCAGCGTTGGCGCTGCCTCCCCGTTCAGTCCGTCCCCGGTTCAGTCTGGCACGACCGGGATACCGGATATCGCCTTTGCGGTGCGGATCGTCAGCGAGGTCTTGACGCTGGCCACGTTGGGCGCCGGCGTCAGGTGCGTCGTCAGGATGTGCTGAAACCCTTTCAGGTCGCTCGCGACGATCTTCAGGATGAAATCGATTTCGCCGTTCAGCATGTGGCATTCGCGGACTTCCGCAATCCCCGCGACATGCTGTTCGAAAGCCGCGAGATCGTGTTCGGCCTGGCTTTTCAGGCTGACCATCGCGAACACCGTGATCGGAAATCCCAGGGTGGCCGCGTCCAGTTCGGCATGATAGCCCCGGATCGCGCCCATTTCTTCCAGCGCCCGCACCCGGCGCAGGCACGGCGGTGCCGTGAGGCCGACCCTTTCAGCTAGGTCGACGTTCGTCATGCGGCCATCGTCCTGCAACAGCAATAGGATCTGGCGGTCGATACGGTCAAGGGCCATTGCGGCGCGGGCCTCCTTCAGCTTGCCGAACCGATCTGTGGGCAGCGCCTCCGGGATAATATAATTGCGAGCAAACGCAATCGTCCCACTATGCGACGGCTCATTTTCGGCCGTTTCTCTTGGGCAGGGTGTAGGTTAAGCACACGTTACGACGCCGTGCAGGGGCAGCGTGCCGCATTGCAACGATCGCAAGGGACAGCTCAGGGGTGCGCTTCGACGACAGCCTGAAGACAGTGTTATCGGCTGAAACCAGTTCGGGGTTCGGTGCGCAATCGGCGTGGCGGCAGCTGGTCGACCTGATCGGGCGCCGCCGGGTGGCGGCCGACGAGGCCGCGCTGGCTCACCTGCGTATGCTGCGTGCCGCGGTATCCGAAGACGTGCGGGCGGCGAGCGCACGCGCCGTGGCGGTCACGACGCCGCCGGCCGCGCTGGTCGGCCTGTTCGGCGAAGACGTGGCCGCAGTCGCTGCGCCGGTGCTCCGCATGGCGGTGCTGACCGGACAGGAATGGCAGGACATCGTGCCGCGGCTGTCGCCCATGTCCCGCTCCGTCCTGCGCCATCGCCGCGATCTGCCGCCGGAGGCGTCGCGCGCATTGGAGGTGTTCGGATCGACCGACTTCGTGCTGGAGGATGCAAGCGTGGCGGATACCGCGCCGGCGCCATTGCGCGAGCCGCTGATATTGGATGCGCCGCTCAGCGAAGCGCCGTTCGTGGCATCTGGGCAGGTCGCGCGCGGGCTGCCGGCGGTGGCCGAAGCGCTGCGTCAGGCGGAGCCGCCGGCCGATGGGCCGCAGCAGTTCGACATTTCCGATCTCGTCGCGCGAATCGCCGCCTTCAACCGGGAACGCGAAGCACCCGCACCGGCTTCGCTGGACGACAGGGCGCCAGCGGCGGAGGCGTTCCGGTTCGAAACCGACGCTGGCGGCACGATCCGCTGGGTCGGAGGGGTCTCGCCCACCGCCATCGTCGGCCTGTGTTTCGCGCACATCGCGCCGCCGTGCGCGGCGCAGGTCGACGCCAGCGTGAGCGGTGCCTATCGCGGCCGCGGCGCGTTTCGCGATGCCCGGTTGGCGATCGGCGGGCGTTCGGACGCGGCGGGCGAATGGCGCATGTCGGGCACGCCGGCGTTCGATCCTGCCACCGGTCGGTTCGTGGGGTATCGCGGCAGCGCACGGCGCCCGCGCCATGACGAAAGCGCCGCACCCGCCCCGGCGGTGCGAGCGGCCTCCGATTCATTGCGCCAACTGGTCCACGAATTGCGCACGCCGACGAGCGCCATCGCCGGGTTCGCCGAAATGATCGAAAGCGAGCTGCTGGGTGCGGTGCCGCCATCGTACCGCGCGCGCGCGGCGACGATCCGGACGTTGGCGTCCGATCTGGTCGAGGCGGTGGACGATCTGGATACCGCCGCGCGGATCGACGCGCATGCGCTCGACCTGCGCCGTATGCCGCTGGCGCTGGCGCCACTCGTGCAGCAGCTGGTCGCGCAACTTCAGCCGCTCGCGATGTTGCGCGGATCGACCCTGGCGGTGGACGGCGACGGAATCGCGCGCCACGCACTGGTCGACGACCGTGCCGCGCAGCGCGTGATCGGACGGCTGCTCGCCGCGATCGTGGCGGTCAGCGGGGCGGGTGAGCGGATCGGGGTGCAGATCGTCGATGCGGGTGGCGAGATGCTGGCGCTGTTCGTGGATCGTCCGCCCGCGCTGATCGGCGAGGGGGAGGCGGCGACACTAGCGGTCGATGCGGCCGGCGATGATGTGGCGCTGGGCGAGGGTGCGCCCCTGCTAGGCAGCGCGTTCGCGTTTCGGCTGGCCCACAAACTGGCGGCAGAAATGGGCGGAAGCCTCTCGGTCGAGCCAAGCCGCTTGACTTTGCGCCTCCCGGCAGCGGTAGATCGCGACATGGGGCAAGTTTCGACCAATTGACGTGACTGCGCAGGATTCTGCCGGCGCGTCTTCGCGGCCTTACCGTGTCCCTGCGATGCTAGCGGACGAACGGATCGTGTGGCCGGCAGCGTTCGGTCGTCGCTTCATCGTGTTCGTCGATGTCGAAGAGGAATTCGACTGGTCCCGACCGCTCGCGCCAGAAAATCGCGGGACGCGGGCGATGGCCGCCTTCGCCGAAGGGCATCGCCGCTTTGCCGACGAGGGCGTGGGGCTGGCGTGCATGGTCGATCACCCCGTCGCCACTGATCCTGCCGCCGTTGCCATCCTGCGCCGTGTGATCGACGATGGTCGATCGGCGATCGGGACGCAGCTTCACCCCTGGGTCAATCCTCCGTTCCAAGAAGCGCTGACCCGGGCGAACAGTTATCCGGGCAATCTGCCGGCCGCGCTGGAAGCTGCGAAGATCGCGGAGCTGACCGCTGTCCTTACCGACGCGTTCGGGCGACAGCCGATCGCCTATCGCGCCGGACGGTACGGCATCGGTCCGGCGACGCTGTCGACGCTGGCGGCCCAGGGCTATCGGCTGGATAGCTCGATGCGCGCGCGCTACGATTATTCCGCCGACGGCGGCCCCGATTTCCGCGACATCGGCAACGATGCCTTCCGCCGGGCGGCCTTGGTCGCCCTGCCGCTCACCACCATCTACACCGGCGCGGCGCGGCGCTGGGGACCGTCGCTGCATGCCCTCGCCGGCAGATTGCCGCATGGGCGCGGCATGCTCGCCAGATCGGGACTGCTGTCCCGGGTCGCGCTGACACCCGAGGACATGCCGATCGCGGACGCGTGCGAAGCGGTACGCGTGGCGGTGAACGAAGGCGAGCGGCTGCTGGTGTTCGCCTTCCACTCACCGTCGTTGGCGCCGGGCCACACGCCCTATGTTCGCGATACGGCCGATCTGGCGAATTTCCACGATTGGTGGCGCCGGATGTTCGCGCAACTTGCCCGGCTGGGCGTCGCCAGCACCACGTTGGACGAGGTGCTGGCCGCGAGCGAGGGGTAGGTGACGCGACTTGCAAGTGGGCACCGCTGATGTCGTAACATATCCTTGAGGTCAGTGAGCGAGGACAGCGCTTGGACCCTCATCCTCGATCCGGGCTGTCATGGTCGACGGACCATTCAGATGGCGGCAGCTCAACTGGGTTGTCGATAGGGGACCAGCGCGACGCCGTCTTGTAGTCGACGCACGAACTCGCCACGCCACGTGGCTTGATGATTAACGACCGGCGCTCGACGACCCAAGGCGGACCCCTCCCGGCGGCCGGTCGTTGCAGACCCATGATCCGCTTCATCAAAACAGCCTGGATAGCCTCGCTCGCTTTGTCGGGCGCCGTCGGCACGGCGCAGACGGTGCCGCTTGGTGCCAACCTCGAACGCTTCGACTATCCAGCCCCGCTCCGCTGGCATGAAGCCTCATCCCAGGGGCACGCGGTCCGAATGGCGTATCTCGACCTGGCACCGACAGTTCGCGCGAACGGCAC
>DASTLZ010000224.1:0-6101 GCA_035714425.1 Sphingomonas sp. | reverse complement strand
GCGTGGTCGTCGTCGCCGGGCTGTATCTGGCGCGCGAGGTTCTGGTTCCGATCACGCTGGCCGTGCTGTTGTCATTCGTGCTGTCGCCGCTCGTCATGCTGTTGCGCCGGATGAAACTGCCCAAGGGGCTGGCGATCCTGGTTTCGGTGCTGATCGCGTTCGGCACGTTGGGCGGGATCGGCACGATCGTCGGCATCCAGGCGGCCAGCCTGGTCGACCAGGCGCCGACCTATGCCGGCACCGTCGAAAAGAAGATCGACGGGGCCAGAGGCTATGTCACGCAGCGGCTGGCGTTCTTCACGCGGCAACCCGATCTGCCGGAGGGGCGCGCGGCGACGATGGCGGCGCCGTCTGCGGACGGCGCATTCACCGCTGCCGTCAATCGCGCCCGCGCGCCCATTCCGGTGACGATCGCCGAAAACCAGCAGACGCCGCTCAAGATGGCGAGCAGCATCCTGGCGCCGGTGCTGGCGCCGTTCGAGACGTTCGTCATCGTGCTGGTCGTCGCGATCTTCATCCTGATGCAGAAGGAGGATCTGCGCGACCGGGTGATCCGGGTGTTCGGATCGTCCGACCTGCACCGCACGACGGAGGCGATGGACGACGCCGGCAATCGCCTGAGCCGGTATTTCCTGTCGCAGCTGGCGGTGAACACCAGTTTCGGCATCGTCATCGGTGTGGGCATGTGGCTGCTCGGGCTGCCGGTGCCCGCGCTCTGGGGTATCCTGGCCGGCATCTTGCGTTTCGTGCCCTATATCGGCGCGCTGCTGGGCGCGGTGATGCCGCTGATCGTCGCGGCAGGCGTCGATCCGGGCTGGTCGATGGTGATCGGCGTCGCGGTGATCTTCGCGGTGGTCGAGCCGTTGACCGGCTATGTCATCGAACCGTTGCTGTATGGCCATTCGTCGGGGCTGTCGCCGCTGTCGGTGGTCGTCGCGGCGGTGTTCTGGACGTGGATATGGGGACCGGTCGGGCTGGTCCTGTCGATGCCGCTGACCTTGTGCCTGGTCGTGCTGGGCCGGCATGTCCCCGCGCTGGAATTCGTCGACGTGCTGCTGGGTGATCGGCCGGCGCTGACCCCCGTCGAGGGTTTCTATCAGCGGATGCTGGCCGACGATCCCGCGGAAGCGCTGGAACAGGCCGAAGTGCTGCTGAAAGACCGTTCGCTGGCCGAATATTACGACAAGGTCGCGCTTGGCGGCCTGACGCTGGCCGCTGTCGACATCCGCCGCGGCGTCGTCGATCGCGCGCGGGCGCAGCGGATCGTCACGTCGATGCTGACGATGATCGACGATCTCGATTCGGAAAGCGATGTTGCCAGCGAGATATCGGGCACGCTGCCCGCCGCGCCGGCGGAATGGAGCGCACCGGCGACCGTCACCTGCATCGCCGGGCGCGGCGTGCTGGACGATGCCGTCACTGCGATGCTGGAGCAATTGCTGGTCAAGCGCGGCTTCGGCGTGCGCCGCATCGATCACGCCGCGGTCGGCCGCGATGCCATCGGGCGCGCGGACCTGGGGTCGTCGCGGCTGATCTGCCTGTCGTATCTGGAAGTCGCCGGCAGCCCCAGCCACCTGCGCTATCTGGTCCGCCGCCTGCGCGGTGTCGTCGGCGCGACGCCGATCATCGTGGGCATGTGGCCCGAAGGCGAAGCGGCCTTGAGCGACGCGCAAATCCAGCAGACGCTGGGCGCCGACCTGTATGTCGGATCGCTGGGTGCGGCGGTCGACGGCGCGCTCGGCTTTGCCGCAACTCCCCAAAGCAAGGAAGCCGCATGACCCCGCGCAGCCCGTTTGCCGTTCCCGCCGGCGGCTGGATGGCCGTCCTGAAGCGGACATGGTCCGAAGTCGGCGAGGACAACGTCTCGCTGATCGCGGCAGGCACCGCCTTCTACGTCTTTGCCGCGATCGTGCCGCTGCTGGGTGCGATCGTGCTGAGCTACGGCCTGTTCGCCGACACGCAGACCGTCGACGCGAATATCCGCGCGCTGTTCGGCGTGCTGCCGCGCGACGCCGCCAGCCTGATCGGCGACCAATTGGCAACCGTCGTGCGATCGTCGGGCAAGGCCAAGGGCTGGGGCCTGATCGTCGCGCTGGCGCTGGCGATCTATGGCGCCAGCAAGGGCGCATCCTCGGTCATCACCGCGCTGAACATCGCGTACGAGGAAAAAGAGACGCGCGGCTTCGTCGCGCTCACCGCTTTGTCGCTGGCGATGGTGGTCGGCGCGATGCTGGTCGCGATGGCGGCGATCGCATCGACCGCGGCGATGGCGTTCCTGGAAGGGTTGATGCCCGGCGCGCCGGCACCCGTGCTGACGCTGGTCAGGATCGGCGGTTATCTGGTCACCGCGGTGCTGGCCGCGCTGGCGGCGGCGGTGCTGTATCGCTTCGGTCCCGATCACCGCAAACCCCGCTGGGCATGGCTGTCGCCCGGATCGCTGCTGGCGACGACGTTATGGCTGATCGGCACGATCGGCTTCGGCATCTATGTCGCCAATTTCGGCAATTACGGCGCGACCTATGGCTCGCTCAGCGCGGTGATCGTGCTGCTGACGTGGCTGTGGCTGTCCGCCTATGTCTTTCTGATCGGCGCCGAGCTGAATTCGGAACTGGAGCGGCAGGTGGATTTGCGCGGCCCCGTGGCGGCGCCGTCTCCACCGCACCCAACACCCGCCGCGCGATTGCCGGTCACTGCCGTCGCGTCGACTGTGGCCGCCGCTTTCGCGCTGGGACGGCTGCGCTGGCGGACGCTGGCCACGCTTGGGCTGCTCGCCGGCGTCGCGGCCAAGCGCCGCCGGTAGAATCGGGCGGCATTACCGGCTGGCGGATTGCGTGCCGCGCGCGAACACCCGGGGATCGAAGCGATCCGGCGCCACGCCGGCGGCCAGCGGCGCGGCATCGGTGGGAACCCCCGCCTGCTCGCCGCCGCCACGCACCTGCATGAAGCGCAGCGGCTCGCCCAGATAGGCCTGGACCGCGGTGTCGGCGGGCAGGGTGGCGCTGGTGCCGTGGATGAAGAAGCCCAGCGCGCTGACGAAGACCATCGTCGCGACCGAGGCGGCCGTGCCGCTCGTACCTTCGTCATAGGCGCGGCCGGTCAGGCGGACTGGGCCGCTGGGCGTCTCGACCGACAGCAGCCGGATTTCGAGCTTGCCCTTCTTGCCCAAGTGGCCGTTGCGTTGGGCACTGCCCACTTCGCCGATGGCGACGGCACCGGCAGGGATCACGGCCTGGCCGCGGTAGAACAGCGTCTCGGCGACTTGCAGGTAAACGCGGTCGCCCGGCTTGTTGGTCTTGGTCGACACCTGGGTGCGGGTGCGCAGCATGACTGGCGTGCCCTGCGGCATTTCGGTCATCCGCATCGCCTGATCGGCGCGCAGCGGCGCCGGCCAATAGGTGGTCGTCTGTGCGTGCGCCGTGGCGCCCGCCAGGGATGCCAGCGTGATCGCTGTCAGAACATGCCGCTTCATACCGTCTCTCCGAGGAGCGTAAATACTTGATGTCACGACGCTTAGCCGCGAACCGGTTAATCGCGGGCTTTGCAAGATGGTGGACGAAACGTGTATTCGCGCGGCCCGACGATGGCTTGCAACCGCTCGCCCGATCACCGACATCGCGGGCGAGCGGGTGGAGGGATGGATGCGCGGGCAGGTACTTGGCGTGGATTTGGACGCGCGCTGCGCACGGCGGCTGCGATAGCCGGCTATGACGCGATCGTGCTGGGGGCGGGCGCCGCCGGGCTGATGTGCGCCGGCGTGGCCGGGCAGCGCGGGCGACGCGTGCTGCTGGTCGATCATGCCGATCAGGTGGGCAAGAAGATCCTGATTTCGGGCGGCGGCCGGTGCAATTTCACCAACGTCGCCGCCACCCACGAACGCTATCTGTCGGCCAATCCGCATTTCGCGCGATCGGCGCTGGGCCGCTATACCGCTGCCGATTTCGTCGCGCTGGTCGATCGCCACGGCATTGCCTGGCACGAAAAGACGCTGGGGCAATTGTTCTGCGACGGCTCCGCGCGGCAGATCGTCGACATGCTGGTCGAGGAATGCAGGCGCGGCGGCGTGACCATCTCCACGGGCCGGGCGATCGGCGAAGTGGCGCATGACGGCACCGGCTTTCGCGTCACGATCGACGGGCGCACGGCGACCGCGCCCAAGCTGGTCATCGCGACTGGCGGGCCGTCGATCCCCAAGATGGGCGCGACCGGCTTCGCCTATGACCTGGCCCGCCGGTTCGGGATGAAGGTGGTCGAGCCGCGCCCCGCGCTGGTGCCGCTGACCCTGGGCGGGGAGGATGTGCTGTTCCGCTCGCTCAGTGGCGTTGCCGCCGATGTCGTCGCGCGCGCGGGCAAGGCGGCGTTTCGCGAAGCCGCGCTGTTCACCCACCGTGGCCTGTCCGGCCCCGCTATCCTTCAGGCGTCGAGCTATTGGCGGCACGGCGATCCCGTCGGCATCGATTTCCTGCCCGACCGCGCGCCCGGCTGGCTGGCGGCGGAAAAGCGCAGCAGCCCGCGCACCAATCTGCAACGCGTGCTGGGCCGCGATTTACCCGATCGCCTGGCCGAAACGCTCACCGAACGCCTCGCTTTGGCCGGCGAGTTCGCCAATCTGGCGGACAAGCGGCTGGCGGCGGCGGAGGCGCGGTTGCGCGACTGGCGCTTCGTGCCCAACGGCACGGAAGGCTTTGCGAAAGCGGAAGTTACCGTGGGCGGTATCGATACCGCGGGCCTGTCGCAGAAGACGATGGCGTCGAAGGCGGTTTTCGGGCTATACGCAATCGGAGAAGCTGTCGACGTCACGGGTTGGCTGGGCGGCTATAACTTTCAATGGGCCTGGGCGAGCGGTTGGGCGACGGCACAGGATCTGTGACGTCGCCGTTGCGCGTTGCCTGTCTGCTCACCACCTAGAGGTTTCATGTCCTTCCCCGATCTTCCGCCGCTTCTCAGCGAAGCCCTCACCACGCGCGGCTACACTGCGCTCACCCCCGTCCAGGCCGCCGTCGTCGAGCCGGAAGCGCAGGGACGCGATCTCGTCGTGTCGGCGCAGACCGGATCGGGCAAGACCGTCGCGTTCGGCCTGGCGATGGCCGATGCGCTGCTGGCGGGCGGCCCGCCGGCGCTGCCGCTCGCGCTCATCATCGCGCCGACGCGCGAATTGGCGCTGCAGGTCAGCCGCGAGCTGGAATGGCTGTTCGGCGCGGCCAAGCTGCGCATCGCGACGTGCGTCGGCGGCATGGATGCCTCGCGCGAGCGCCGCGCGCTCGGCCACGGCGTCCACGTCGTCGTCGGCACGCCCGGCCGCCTGCGCGATCACCTGGAGCGCGGTGCGCTCGACCTGTCGGCGCTGAAGGTCGCGGTGCTCGACGAAGCCGACGAGATGCTCGACATGGGGTTTCGCGAGGATCTGGAGACGATCCTCGACGGAACGCCGCAGGATCGCCGGACCTTGTTGTTCTCCGCGACGATGCCGCGCCCGATCGTGGCGCTGGCCAAACGCTATCAGCGCGACGCGCTGCGGATCTCGACGGTGGGCGAGGATCGCGGCCACGGCGACATCGCGTATCAGGCGATGGCGGTGTCGCCGTCCGACATCGAACACGCGGTCATCAATCTGCTACGCTTCCACGAAGCCGAGACGGCGATGCTGTTCTGCGCCACGCGCGACAACGTGCGGCATCTGCATGCTTCGCTGGTCGAGCGCGGCTTTGCGGCGGTGGCGCTGTCGGGCGAGCATTCGCAGTCGGAGCGCAATCAGGCGTTGCAGGCGCTGCGCGATCGGCGCGCACGGGTATGCGTCGCGACCGACGTTGCGGCGCGCGGCATCGATCTGCCGACGCTCAGCCTGGTCGTCCACGTCGAACTGCCGCGCGATGCAGAGACGTTGCAGCATCGCTCCGGCCGTACCGGACGCGCGGGCAAGAAAGGCACCGCGGTGCTGATCGTGCCCTATCCCAAGCGGCGCCGGGTCGAAGGGATGTTGCGCGGCGCGCGCATCGCCGCCGAATGGGTGCAAGTGCCCAGTGCCGAGGATATCCGCGGGCGCGACCGTGAGCGGCTGCTCGCCACGCTGGCCGAGACGGTGGAGCTGGACGACGAGGACCGCG
>DASTLZ010000223.1:0-13668 GCA_035714425.1 Sphingomonas sp. | reverse complement strand
GCGCGCCAGGTCCTCGGACGCCTGGGCGATCTCGCCCGATCCGGTGCGGATCGAGGCGGCGCTTTCGCCGACCGCGCCGATCAACTCGCGCAGCTTGTCCAGCGCGTCGTTGAAGTTGGTTTTCAGCGCCACATAGTCGGCTGGGAAGTCTTCCTTGATCGACGCGGTCAGGTCACCGTTGGACAGGTCCGCCAGATGGTGGCTGACCGTGTCGACGACGACCTTCTGCTCGGCATCGGCGCGGGCCTTCGCCGTGTCGGCGGCCTGCTTGGCGATGCCGTTCTCGCGGAACACCCGCACCGCCTTGGCCATCGTGCCGACTTCGTCGCCGCGATCGATGCCCTCGACCGGCTTGGCGTAATCGCCCGCGGCGATGGTGCCCATTTGTGCGGCCAGACTCTTCAGCGGCGCCGTAATGGTCTTGCGCGTCAGGATCATTGCCAGCACCAGTCCGCCGACGACGCTTGCGACAGCGATGCTCAGCAGCATCGTGACCGTCGAGTGCGCGGCGTTCGCGAGGTCCTTCGACGCAACCTTGGCCGACGCGATCCGCGCGTTGTTGAACGGGATTAAAGACGCCCCGACCTTGTCCGCCAATGCATCGCCGCGCTTCACGAACACCATCGCTTCCTCGTCGCGATTTTGCAGGCCGAGTTCGATGGCTTGTCGATAATAGCCGTGGATCTGCTGGGTAAAGCGCGTGACCAGGTCGACTTCGGTCGCGGTGCTGGGATCGGCTTGCTTCACCGACTGCAATTTTTCCATCGCCGACTCGAACGAAGCCTGCTCGTCATCCGCCGCAAACCGTGCCGCGCGCGAGGAGCCGTCATGTGTCATCACTTGGTACGCCCGCCAGCTCATCGTGTTCAGCGCGCGATTGGCCCGGACGATCTCTATCGTGGGGCTCATCTTGACGTCGATCAATGCGGCAACTTTCGTCGCGGCACTCGCCAGGCCATGCGAACCGCTCAGCGCCAGAAACAGCGCGACCGCCCCGATCGACATCAACAGGGCGGTAATCTTCGTCGATATGCTCATCTTGTTCAAAAACGCCGTCATACACCCTCCTTTGGGCAACGGGCGTTTCGAGGAAAGCGCCCGATGCCGGCGCTTTCCTCGTGTTCACGTAAAAACGGGGTTAATTTCGTTTCAAATCAGTTGGCTAACGTCAGTCAAGCTAGCGCCCATCGGCGGCCGCGGGTCATTCAGCGCGCTATGCCGCCTGCGGCCAGCACGGCCAGCGTCACCAGCTCGCTCGCCGTCGACGCCATCGGGGCGATCTGCACCGGCTTTTCCATGCCGATCAGCATCGGCCCGATCATCGTATCGCCGCCCAGTTCGCGCAGCAGTTTCGCCGAGATATTGGCGCTCTGGAGCCCCGGCATGATGAGGACGTTGGCCGGACCGGACAGGCGCGCGAACGGATAATTGGCCAACTGCTTGGGATTGAGCGCCACGTCGGGCGCCATTTCGCCTTCATATTCGAAGCCGACCTGCCGCTGATCCAGCACCTTCACCGCGCCGCGGATATTCTCCAGCCAATTGCCCTCCGGATTGCCGAAGGTGGAATAGCTGAGGAACGCGACGCGCGGCTCGTGGCCCATGCGCCGCGCGACGGCGGCGGTCTGTTCGGCGATGTCGGCCAGTTCCTCGGCCGACGGGCGCTCGTTTATCGTGGTGTCGGCCATGAACACGGTATGGCTCTGCCCCACCATCAGGTGGATGCCGAACGGCGTGCGGCCGGCTTCGGGATCGATCACCCGGCGCACTTCGCGCATGGTATGGGCATAGGTACGGGTGATGCCGGTAATCATCGCATCGGCTTCGCCCAATTGCAGCAGCACCGCGCCGAAGATGTTGCGATCCTGGTTTATCATTCGCTCGCAATCGCGGCGCAGGTATCCGCGCCGCTGCAAGCGCTTGTACAGGAAATCGGCCATCCGCGGGACCAGCGGCGAATTGCGGCTGTTGTGCAGTTCGTATTGCGAAGGATCGTCGACGCCCAGCGCCTTCAGCCGTTCGGGCACGTCGTCGCGGCCGACCAGCACGGGCGTACCGTAACCGCCTTCCTTGAACGCGATCGCCGCGCGCAGGACGACTTCCTCCTCGCCCTCGGCGAACAGCACCCGCTTGGGATGCGCCTTGGCACCTTCATAGGCCAGGCTGAGGACCGACGTCGTCGGATTCAGGCGCGCACGCAGCCGCTGGCGATAGCCTTCCATGTCGAGGATCGGCTTGGTCGCGACGCCCGAATCCATCGCCGCCTTGGCCACCGCGACCGGCACGACTTCCATCAATCGCGGATCGAACGGCGCCGGGATGATGTATTCGGCGCCGAAGCTGTGCCGCACGCCGTAAGCGATGGCGACTTCCTCCGGCACGCGCTCGCGCGCCAGATCGGCGATGGCGTGCGCCGCGGCGATCTTCATCGCATCGTTGATGCCGGTGGCGCGCACGTCCAGCGCACCGCGGAAGATGAACGGAAAGCCCAGCACGTTGTTGACCTGGTTGGGATAATCCGAACGGCCGGTGGCGATGATCGCGTCTGGCCGCGCCGCCTTGGCCAGTTCGGGGCGAATTTCCGGCTCCGGATTGGCCATCGCGAAGATGATGGGGGCCGGCGCCATGTCGGTGACCATCTCGGGCAGCAGCGCACCGGCGGCCGACAGGCCCAGGAACACGTCCGCGCCCGCGAGCGCTTGCGTCAGGGTGCGGCGATCGGTGACGGCGGCATGCGCCGACTGCCATTGGTTCACGTCCTCGCGCCCCTGATAGATCACGCCGGCGCGATCGCACATGACCACGTTGTCGTGGCGCACGCCCATCGCCTTCATCAATTCGGTGCAGGCGATGGCCGCCGCGCCGGCACCGTTCACCACCACCTTCAGCGTCTGCAACGTGCGACCCGTCAGCAGGCAGGCGTTGATGAGGCCGGCGGCACAGATGATCGCGGTGCCGTGCTGGTCGTCGTGGAAGACTGGGATGTTCATCCGCTCGCGCAGCGTCTGCTCGATGATGAAGCATTCGGGCGCCTTGATGTCCTCAAGGTTGATGCCCCCGAACGTCGGCTCCATCAGCTCGACCGCGTCGATGAAGCGATCGACGTCCTCAGTCTTCAGTTCCAGGTCGATCGAATCGACGTCGGCGAAGCGCTTGAACAGCACCGCCTTGCCTTCCATCACCGGCTTCGACGCCAGCGCGCCCAGATTGCCCAGGCCGAGAATCGCGGTGCCGTTCGAGATCACCGCCACCAGATTGCCCTTGGCGGTGTAATCGTACGCGGTCGCAGGATCGTCGTAGATCGCCTTCACCGGCACCGCGACGCCCGGCGAATAGGCCAGCGCCAGATCGCGCTGCGTCGCCATCGGTTTCGACGCGATGATCTCGATCTTGCCTGGCCGCCCCTCCGAATGGAACAGCAGCGCCTCGCGCTCCGAGAATTGCAGGTTCGTTTCGTCGGACATGTGCGTGCTCCTGCGGATGCCGGGGCTGTAGGCGGTTTCACACGACGCTTTCAAGCGGCGGCCGAGGAAGCTATGATCGAATAGTGAAGCACGAAGCCGATATCGCCCGACCGCACAGACGAGACGCAACGGCACACGATTTTGCCGAGGCGCGAGCCAGCTATGATGCAGGTGGCGGCGTGGATCATATCGTCGTGCGGGAATGGCTCCTGACATGGGGCGGCCCGGATTGTCGACCGTTCGGAGAATGGCTTCACGCAAGGAATGGCTGACGTCATCTGGCGCAGAGATGCGCTGAACGATCTCGACGGCATCATCGCCTATATCGAGATCGACGATCCGGCTGCGGCCATCCGTGTGCGCAACCGCCTCGTCGAACTCGGGGACAGCTTAACCGAATTTCCAGGTCGCGGCCGACCGGCTTCTGGAGGAACCCGCGAGATGGTGACAGTCGCACCGTACGTCCTCGTATATCGCCTTGTTGGCGACACCGTGAACATACTCGCGATCAGCCACGGCCGCCGACAGCGCGATCCCGTACCGGAATGACTCCCCCCACCCCGATGATGGCGCAATATCATGCGCTGAAGGCCGAAGCGGGCGACAGCCTGCTGTTCTATCGCATGGGCGACTTCTTTGAACTGTTCTTCGACGATGCGCGCATCGCCGCTGCCTGCCTCGACATCGCGCTGACCGCGCGCGGCGAACATGACGGCGGCAAGGTGCCGATGTGCGGCGTGCCGGTCCATGCCGCCACCGGCTATCTCCAGCGGCTGATAAAGGCCGGGCATCGCGTCGCCATCGCCGAACAGACCGAAAGCCCCGACGCCGCCCGCAAGGCGCGCGGATCGAAGGCGCTGGTCAACCGCGCCATCGTGCGCTTCGTCACCGCCGGCACGCTGACCGAAGAAGCGCTGCTCGATGCGCGTGCCGCCAATTGGTGCGTGGCGATCGGCGAAGCCCGCGGCGCCATCGCGGTCGCCGCGGCCGACGTATCGACCGGCCGGTTCGAGATCGTCGACACCGACGTGAGCGGCCTGCCCGCCGAACTCGCCCGCCTCGCCGCGGCCGAAGTCGTCGCGAGCGAAGCCAGCGCCTTCGCGGATGCCGCCACCACCCTGCGCCCGCGCATCGATTTCGACAGCGGCAGCGGCGAGGCCCGGCTGAAGCGGGTGTACGGCGTCGCCACGCTGGACGGATTCGGCGCGTTCGGCCGGGCCGCGCTGGCCGCCGCGGGCGGGCTGGTCGCGTATCTGGAACATGCCGCCAAGGGCGACCTGCCCTTCCTGCGCCCGCCTGTGCTGAGCAATGGCGATGCGACGATGGCGATCGACGCGGCGACGCGCGACAGCCTGGAACTCACCTGCACGACCGGCGGCCAGCGCAAGGGGTCGCTGCTCGACGCAGTCGATCGCACCGTCACCGGCGCAGGCGCGCGGATGCTCGCCGCCGATCTTGCCGCGCCACTGATGGACCGCGCGCGCATCGATGCGCGCCTCGATCTGGTGCGCGTCTTTCACGACGACGCCGGCTTGCGTGAGGGCGTGCGCGCTACTCTGCGCGCGCTGCCCGACATCGGCCGTGCGCTGGGACGGCTGGCGGCGGGACGCGGTTCGCCGCGCGATCTGGGGCAGCTGCGCGACGGGCTGGACGGCGCATGGTCGCTGGGCGAGCGGCTGGGCAGCGTCGTGCCGATGCCCGCCTTGCTCGCCCACGTCGCACCGCGGCTGCGCGGCCACGGCGCGCTGATCGACCTGCTGACCCGCGCGCTGGTCGCCTCTCCACCGATCGAGGCGTCCGACGGCGGCTATATCGCGCCCGGCTATGACGCGGCGCTCGACGATCTGCGCGATGCCGGCGCGGGCGGACGCCGCGCGATCGCCGCGCTGGAAGCCGAGTTTCGCGCCAGGACCGGCACCGCGAGCCTGAAGATCCGCCACAACGGCGTCTTGGGCTATCACGTCGAAGTCCCCGCGCGCGCCGCCGACGCGCTGATGGCACCGGACAGCGGCTTCACCCACCGGCAGACCCTGGCCGGCGTCGTCCGCTTCAACACGCCTGCCCTCCACGAGGTCGCGATGAAAGTATCGCAGGCCGGCACCCACGCGCTCGCCGCCGAAGCCGCACATCTGGAGGAATTGACCGCCACCGCGCTCGCCACGCGGGAAGGCATCGCCGCGACCGCCGACGCGCTCGCCCGGCTTGACGTCGCCGCCGGCCTGGCCGAACGCGCGGCGGAAGGCGGCTGGACCCGACCGATACTGGTCGACGAACCGTGTTTCGAGATCGAAGGCGGCCGCCACCCGGTCGTCGAAGCCGCGGTGGCGCGCGCCGGCGACCGCTTCGTCGCCAACGATTGCGTGCTGACCCCGGAGTCGCGGCTGTGGCTGGTGACCGGGCCGAACATGGGCGGCAAATCCACCTTCCTGCGGCAGAACGCCTGCATCGCCGTCCTGGCGCAGGCGGGCAGCCACGTCCCCGCGACCAAAGCACGCATCGGCCTGGTCGACCGCCTGTTCAGCCGCGTCGGCGCGTCAGACAATCTGGCGCGCGGCCGATCGACGTTCATGGTGGAGATGGTCGAGACCGCCGCGATCCTGAGCAACGCCACGCCGCGCAGCTTCGTGATCCTCGACGAAGTGGGGCGCGGCACGTCGACCTATGACGGCCTGGCCATCGCCTGGGCAGTCGTGGAGGCGATCCACGAGGACAATCGCTGCCGCTGCCTGTTCGCGACGCATTACCATGAACTGACACGCCTTGCCGAACGCTGCGACGCGCTGACGCTCCACCACGTCCGCGCGCGCGAGTGGAAAGGCGAGCTGGTGCTGCTCCACGAACTGGCCGACGGCCCGGCCGACCGCAGCTATGGCCTGGCCGTCGCGCGGCTGGCGGGCATGGCGCCGGCGACGGTGGCGCGCGCCAAATCCGTCCTCGCCAAGCTGGAAGCCGGGCGCTCGAAGACCGGGGGCCTTGCCGCCGGTCTCGACGATCTTCCCCTGTTCGCCGCCGCTGCCCAGGCGGAGGTCGACGAATGCGACGCGATCCGCGCGCAGGTGGAATCGCTCGACGTCGACGCCCTGACGCCGCGCGAAGCGCTCGACACGCTCTATCGCCTCAAGGCACTCGCTCGGCAGACCGCAACGTAAGCGCGCCGCTTGCGCCGCCAGCCCGGCTTTGCCAAACCGCGCGCCTGTCCTGCCCGGAGTATTCCATGCGCGCATCCGTCCTTTCGTTCCTGCTTCTCGCGCCAACGCTCGCCGCCACGCCCGCGCTGGCGCAAGCCGCGCCTGCCATCTCGGTGGATACGCTCAGGACGGTGACCCAAATGCTGGCGTCGGACGCGTACGAAGGCCGCGCGCCGACGACGCCGGCGGAGGACAAGACGGTCGCGTACATCGTCGAGCGGATGAAGGCGGCAGGGTTGAAACCGGGCAACAAGGGCCAGTGGACGCAGGCTGTGCCGATGGTGGAAATCACCGCCGGCGCGGTCCAGCCCTTCGTCTTTGCGGGCGGCAAGACGCCGATCCGCCTCGCCTATCGCACCGATATGGTCGCCGGCACGTACCGCGTGGTGCCGAAGATCGCGATCCAGGACAGCCCGGTCGTCTTCGTCGGCTATGGCATCAACGCCCCGGAAAAGGGCTGGAACGATTATGCCGGGGTCGACGTCCACGGCAAGACGGTCATCATCCTGGTCAACGACGCCGATTGGCAAGCGCCCGACCGAACCGGCCCGTTCGAAGGGCGGGCGATGACCTATTACGGCCGCTGGACCTACAAGTTCGAGGAAGCGGCGCGGCAGGGCGCGACCGCGGCGATTATCGTCCACCAGACGGAGCCCGCGGCCTATCCCTGGGCCGTGGTGCAATCGTCTTGGACCGGGCCGCAGCTGGAACTGGACGAAGCCGGCGACCACAAGGATCAAAGCGCGATGGTCGGCTGGATTCAACAGGCACCGGCGCAAGCCTTGTTCGCCAGCGCGGGCAAGGATCTGGCCGCCCTGACCAGGGCGGCGCAGGCCAAGGGGTTCCGCGCGGTGCCGCTGGGCGTCACCTTCTCCGCCGGCTTCGCCAATACGATCCGGCGACAGGCTTCGCAGAACGTCGTCGGCGTTCTGCCTGGCACGACGGCACCCGACGATTACGTGCTGTATAGCGCGCATTGGGATCATCTGGGGCGGTGCGATGCGGTGAACGGCGACGACATCTGCAACGGCGCGCTGGACAACGCCAGCGGCGTCGCCGGGCTGGTCGCGCTGGCACAGGCGCAGGTGAAGGCTGGCCCAGCCAAACGATCGATCGCGTTCCTGGCAGTGACGGCGGAGGAATCGGGGCTGCTGGGATCACGCTATTATGCCGAACATCCGCTGTACCCGCTGGCCCGCACGGTGGGCGGCGTGAACATGGACGTGATGGCGGTGAACGGCGCCACGAAGGATTTCGTGCTGACCGGTGCCGGCAAGTCCGAACTCGAAGATCTGGTGAAGCCGATCGTCGCCGCGCAAGGCCGGACGTTCAGCGCGGAAGCCAATCCGGAGCGCGGGAGCTATTTCCGGTCCGACCATTTCAGCTTCGCCAAATTGGGCGTGCCGATGCTGTCGGGCAAAGCGGGCGAGGATCTGGTCGTCGGCGGAACCGCGGCAGGCAAGGCGGCCACCGCCGATTATGTCGCCCACCGCTATCATTCGCCGCAGGACGAATATGATGCGCGCTGGGACTGGGCCGGCGCGTTGCAGGACCTGGGCGTCTATTACGCGCTGGGCCGCAAACTGGCCGACGATACGAACCTGTGGCCGAACTGGCACAAGACGTCGGAATTCCGTGCGGTGCGCGACCGCAGCCGGGCGTATGCGGCGAAATGACGCCGCCACCACCGGAATGGGCGCCCCACGCCGCGGTGTGGATCGGCTTTCCCAGCCATCCCGAATTGTGGGTCGAGGATCTGGAGCCGGCGCGCGCCGAAGTGGTCGCCTTCGCACGCGCGGTCCACGCCGACGGGCGCGGCGAGCGCGTGCTGCTGGTCGGTGCCGACGCAGCGGCGGGCGATGCGGCGCGCGGCATGGCGGGTGATTTCGCGCAGGTCGTCGTCGAGCCGTTCGGCGACGTCTGGCTGCGCGACACCGGCCCGATCATGCTGTCCGCCACGCAAGCGCGCACCTTCGGGTTCAACGGCTGGGGCGGCAAATACGACCTGCCCGGCGACGATACGGTGGGTGCCGGACTGGCGGCGCAGCGCGCGGTCGCCAGCCGGCCGTGCGACTGGATATTGGAGGGCGGGGCGATCGACGGCGACGGGACGGGCGTGGTGCTGACGACCGAGCAATGCCTGCTCAACCCCAATCGCAACCCGGCATTGTCGCGTGCCGATCTCGAGGCGCGGCTCGCCGCCGATCTGGCGCTGACCCGCGTCGTCTGGCTGGGTCAGGGGCTGATGAACGACCATACCGATGGCCATGTCGACAATCTGGCGCGCTTCGTCGGCGTCGGCCGGGTGGCGCTTCCGGTCGCGGCAGCGGACGATCCCAATGCCGGCGTCTACGACGACGCGCGCGCCCGCGCCGCCGCCGCCGGGCTGGCGATCGTCGACATTCCTTCCCCCGGCCGCATCGTTCGCGATGGGGAGACGGTGCCGGCCAGCTACATGAACTTCTACATCGGCAATGCCGCCGTGGTCGTGCCCGTCTATGGCAGCGACCGGGACGATGCCGCGGTGGCCGCGCTGGCGGCGATCTTTCCCGATCGCACCGTCACCGGCCTGCGCGCCGATCATATCCTGACCGGCGGCGGCAGCTTCCACTGCATTTCGCAGCAAATTCCGGCATAGGCCGCGCATGACCCAGATCACCGTCGCCGCGCTGCAACTCGGCTTCACCGCCGATATCGACCGCAACATAGCGCATGTCTCGCGCCTCGTCCGCGAAGCGCATGCCAAGGGCGCGCAGGTCATCCTGCCGCCCGAATTGTTCGAAGGCGAGTATTTCTGCCGGGTCGAGGACGAAGGGTTGTTCGCCAACGCCGCCCCGGCATCGGAGCACAAGGCGGTGCTGGCGATGCAGGCACTGGCCGAGGCGCTGAAGGTGTGGATTCCGACCAGCTTCTTCGAAGCGGACGGGCCGCATCACTATAATTCGCTGGCGATGATCGGCCCCGACGGCGAAATCCGCGGCATCTATCGCAAGAGCCACATTCCCGACGGGCCGGGATATGAGGAGAAATTCTATTTCCGCCCCGGCAACACCGGGTTCAAGGTGTGGGACGGTCCCGTGAAACTTGGGGTCGGCGTCTGCTGGGACCAATGGTATCCCGAAACCGCGCGCGCGATGATGCTGATGGGCGCGGAAATGCTGTTCTATCCCACCGCGATCGGCAGCGAACCGCACGACACCTCGCTCGACACCGCACGGCTGTGGCGGCGCGCGATGGTGGGCCATGCGGTGTCCAACGTCGTGCCGATCGTCGCCGCCAACCGCATCGGCACCGAACACGGCCAGCATTTCTACGGCACCAGCTTCATCTGCGACGAACGCGGCGACATCCTGGCCGAACTGGGTCGCGACGACGAAGGCGTCATCACCGCGACGATCGACACCGCCATTGTCCGGCGCCACCGCGCCGCCTTCGGCTTCTTCCGCGATCGGCGGCCCGACCTGTACGGCCGGCTGGTCCAGGACGTCTGATGGCCCCCGGCCCTGGCCCCCGCCCGGCCCCGCGCCCGGCCCCGCGCCCGGCTTTGTCCGTCGTCATCCCCTGCTACAACGAATCCGCCTGCCTGGTCGCGCTGCATGCCCGCGTGTCGGCGGCGGCGCGCGCGGCAGTGGGCGACGATTACGAGATCGTGCTGGTCAACGACGGCTCGCGCGACGGCAGCTGGGCGGCGATGCAGCGGCTGGCCGCGGGCGATCCGCGGCTCGTCGCGATCAACCTGTCGCGCAACCACGGCCACCAACTGGCGCTGACCGCCGGGCTCGATCTGTGCGCCGGCGCCCAGATCCTCATCATTGACGCCGACCTGCAAGACCCTCCGGAATTGCTGAGCGAGATGCGCGACGTGATGGCGGCTGAGGGCGCCGACGTCGTCTACGCCGTGCGCCGCAAGCGTGAGGGCGAGACGTTCTTCAAACGCACCACCGCAGCCGTCTTCTACCGCCTGCTCGACCGGCTGACCGACACCGCGATTCCCCTCGACACCGGCGATTTCCGGCTCATCAGCCGCCGCGCGCTGGACGCGTTGCTCAGCCTGCCCGAACAGGCGCGCTTCATCCGCGGCATGGTGGCGTGGATCGGTTTTCGCCAGGTCCCGCTGGCATATGACCGGGCGGAGCGGCACGCCGGCGACACGCATTATCCGCTGGGCAAGATGTTCGCCCTCGCCTTCGATGCGGTCACCGGCTTTTCGACGGCGCCGCTACGCTTCGCCAGCCATGCGTCGGTGATCCTTGCGGGCTGTTCGCTGCTGCTGCTGTTCTACATCGCCTGGGGCTTTTTCGAAGGCTCGCCGGTGCAGGGCTGGACCTCGACGATGCTGGTGGTCGTGGTGCTCAGCGCGGTGCAGATGTTCGTGCTGGGGATGATCGGCGAATATCTCGGCCGGCTGTATATCGAGGCGAAACGGCGGCCGTTGTATCTGGTCGCCGATGTCGCCGGCCCGGTCCGCGGCCGTGCCACCCTGGGCTTTCGCGAGGAGGATGTCGCACCGCCAGCCACGGCGGATCAGGCCGCGCCGGATCAGGCAGGAACCGCCAACGTCACGATCGACACGCCCATCGGCATCGGCACCCGCCCGACCATATAGCGTTCGGCGCGAAAGATGCGCTCGAACAGCGCGTTGACCGGCGCGGCGGGCGGCGAATCGTCGCTGTCCTCGCGCCCCGTCAGCCGCCCGGCGATCCGTGCGGCGGCAGCGAGCGGGAACAGCAGGGAATTGAAATAGCCCAGCTTTTCCGGGCGCAGCCCCGCTTTGACGATGGCGGCTTTCAGCGTCGCTTTCGAATAACGGCGATGATGGTGGTTCACGACATCGTGGGCGCTCCACATCCATTGATGGGCCGGCACCGCGATCAGGATCTTGCCGCCGGGCGTCAGCAGGTCGGCCATCGCCTTCAGCGCGGCGACATCATCCTCGATATGTTCGACCACGTCGAGGACGGCGACCAGATCATAGGCGCCGCGCGCCACGCCGGGCAGATCGGGCAGCGGCGCGGCGCCCACCGGTCGCCCGAGCCGCGCTTCGGCCAAGGCGCGCGAGCCCGCGTCGATCTCGATCGCGTCGACCGTGCCGAACGTCCCCAGCATCGCCAGATTATGTCCGGTGCCGCACCCGATCTCCAGGATGCGCGCATCCTCGGGCAAGGCGGCATAGCGCGCCAGATAGTCGCTCAGGATATCGCGCCGCGCGCGATACCACCAATGCGTCGTATCATGCTGTGCCATGCGATCGTGAACGACACGGTCCATTATCCGAATACCCAATTGCGTTGCAGGCCGAAGGTGACGAGCGGAACGACGAAGACCGCGGGCACCAGCGGCCACCATGTCGGCCCATGCAGGAACGGCCCGGTCACCAGCGCCCACGTGAACCCCTGGTTCAACAGGAAACCGAACATCTGCACCACGAAGAACCGCCATGCCGTGCGCCGATCGCGCGTGCCGTGCCCGCGAAAGCTGACGGCGCCGTGGGCGAAGCGCCCGACGATCGTCGCCAGCACGAACGCGACCAGCACCGCGAGATTGGGATTGATGACATAGGTCGCCAGCGGCCAATAGACTGCGGCGTAAAAGACCGTCACCGCGCCGCCGGTCAGGCCGAAGCGGATCAATTGCCCCAGCACGCCGCTCGTCCGCCAATGTTCCAGCCTGCCCGCCAGCACCAACCTTGCCCTTCCCGGTAATCCGCCTAGAGGCCGAACGGCCCGATCCGCCAACCGGCGGACGGCCGGGGCGTAATGCGGGTGGGTGCGTGATGAAAGCGGAAACGACGCAATGGGCCGCGGCCCGCCTGGACGATATCCGCCGTCACTGGATCGCCTTGACCCTGGTCGCCTGGGCCTTCGTCGTCGCGTGGTTCGTATGGCAACGCTGGCCGCAGATCCGCTGGCTCGCGCTGGGCGATACCGACGACAACATGCGCCTGATGCAGGTCCGCGCGTGGATGGGCGGGCAGGGCTGGTACGATCTGCGCCAATACCGGTTGAACCCGCCGGCTGGCTTCGACATCCACTGGAGCCGCATCGTCGATCTGCCGATCGCCGGGCTGATCGTGCTGTTCCGCCCGTTCACCACCGAATTCTGGGCGCAGCGGCTGGCATGCGGCATCGCGCCCTTGCTGCCGCTGTCGCTCGCGATGCTCGGGCTGGGCGCGACGGTGCGGCGGCTGGTCGATCCGCTGGCCTGGCCGGTCGCCGTCGCGATGCTGCTGGCGACGTCGGCGACGATGCTGATGTTCATGCCCGAACGCATCGATCATCACGGCTGGCAATTGGCGATGCTCAGCCTGACGGTGGCCGGGCTATGCGATCCGCGCGCGGCACGCGGCGGCGCCCTCGTCGGGCTGGCGAGCGCGTTCAGCCTGGCGGTCGGGCTGGAAATGCTGCCCTATGCCGCGATGGCGGGCGCGATCATCACCCTGCAATGGGTGTGGGACCGTAGCGAGGCCCGGCGGCTGATGGTCTATGCGCTGACGCTGGGCGGCGGTGCGGCAGCGGGCTTTGCCGCTTTCGCCTCGAACGCCAACCAGGCGATGCGCTGCGACGCGCTGACGCCGGTGTGGCTGTCCGTCGTGGTCGGCGCAACCGCGCTGCTGGTGGTGCTGGCGCTCGCCAGCCCGGGCAAGGCACCGGTCCGGCTGGCGCTGGGCATCGTCGCGGCCGGAGCGATCGTCGCCGGCTATGCCGGGTTCTTCCCGCAATGCCTGGGGCGACTGGAACAGGTGACGCCCGAATTGCAGCGCACCTGGCTGAACAACGTGCGCGAGGCCAAGCCCATCTATCAGCATCCGTTCCGCGTCGCCTTGCCGATCGCGGCGCTGCCGGTCGTCGGGCTGGTCGGGGCCGCGGTCGCGCTCTGGCGCGCGCGCCACGATGCGGCGCGGCGGCGCGGGTGGGCGGTGGTCGCGCTGTTCGCGACCTTCGCCGCGCTGATGCTGCTGTGGCAGGTGCGCGCGGGACCAGCGGCGCAATTGCTGGCGGTGCCCAGCGCGGTGGCGC
>DASTLZ010000222.1:0-8290 GCA_035714425.1 Sphingomonas sp. | reverse complement strand
GGGGGGCAGCCGTTGAGCGAGGGGGGGCAGCCGTTGAGCGAGGGGGGGCAGCCGTTGAGCGAGGGGGGGCAGCCGTTGAGCGAGGGGGGCAGCCTTTGAGCGACGCCGGCGTTCGTCCCTCTCCCGATGCGCTGCTGCGGCAGGCGCAGCAGGAAGGGCGCGGGCGGCTGAAGATATTCCTGGGGGCCGCGCCGGGCGTCGGCAAGACGTATGAGATGCTGTCCGACGGCGCCGGGCGGCGGCGCGAGGGCGTCGACATCATCATCGGCGTGGTCGAGACGCACGGCCGCGCGGAGACCGAGGCGCTGACCCGCGGGCATGAGATCGTGCCGCGCCGGACGATCGAATACGAAGGCCGCACGCTGGACGAGATGGACCTCGACGCGATCCTGGCGCGGCATCCCAAATTGGTGCTGGTCGACGAACTGGCGCACACCAACGCGCCGGGCAGCCGCCATCCCAAACGGTATCAGGACGTCGAGGAATTGCTGGCGGCGGGGATCGACGTCTATTCCACCGTCAACATCCAGCATCTCGAAAGCCTGAACGACGTCGTCGCGTCCTTCACGCGGGTGCGGGTGCGCGAGACGGTGCCCGACAGCATCCTGGAAATCGCCGAGATCGAAGTCGTCGATATCCCGCCCGACGAACTGATCGAGCGGCTGAAGGCGGGCAAGGTCTATCTGCCGCACGAAGCGACGCGGGCGCTGTCGCATTTCTTTTCCAAATCGAACCTGTCGGCGCTGCGCGAGCTGGCGTTGCGGCGGGCGGCGCAGGCGGTCGATGCGCAGATGCTGGAGCATGTCCGCGCGCTGGGCGTCGGCGGCACATGGGCAGGCGGCGAGCGGATCATCGTCGCGGTCAGCGAATACCCCGGTGCCGACGGGCTGGTGCGTGCCGCCAAGCGGATCGCCGATGCGATGCGCGCGCCGTGGACCGCGGTGTATATCGAAACGCCGCGCGCACAGGGGTTCGGCGCGGACGAGCACAAGCGGCTGGCGGCGGTCCTGAACCTGGCGACGCAATTGGGCGGCGACGTGGCGACGGTGCCGGCGACATCGGTGCTCGACGGCCTGAAGACCTTTGCGACCGAAGCGCGGGCGACGCAGCTGGTGGTCGGCAAATCGACGCGGTCGCGCCTGTTCGAATTCCGCCACGGATCGGTGGTCGACCGGCTGGTGCGCGAGACGCCGGGCGTCGCCGTCCACGTCCTGCCGATGGAAGGCGAAGCGACCGCCGTACCGACCAGCAAGGGGCGGCCCGGCCATTGGGGCAGCAAGGCGGGCTATCTGTGGACCAGCCTGATGGTGGCCGGGGTGACCGCGGTCGCCGATATGCTGTTCCAGGTGCTGAACCTGGGCAATGTCGCGCTGTTGTATCTGTTGCCGGTGATGGCCGCGGCCAGCCTGTTCGGCCTGCGCACCGGATTGTTCGCCGGGATCGCATCCAGCCTGGCGTATAATTTCTTTTTCCTGCCGCCGACGGGCACGCTGACCATCAGCAACCCGGAAAACGTGGTGTCTGTGCTGGTGCTGCTGGGCGTCGCGTTCGCGACCAGCCAGCTGACGTCGCGGGTGCGCGCGCAGGCGGATATCGCGGCGGTCAGCGCGCGGACCAATGCCGCGCTCGCCGGATTCCTGCGCAAGCTGACCGCGCTGAACGAGCCGGTCGAACTGGCGCGGGCGATCTGCGACGAAGTCGGCCGGCTGTTCGGGCTGCGCACCGTCCTGCTGGTCGGCGAAGGTGCCGACCTGGTGGTGCAGGCGGCGAACGCGCCCGATTACCGGCTGGAGACGAGGGAGATGGCCGCGGCGCAATGGGCGTATGACACCGGCCAGCCCGCCGGGCGCGGATCGGCCACGCTGGCGGCATCGGGCTGGTTCTTCCAGCCGATCCGTGCGGGCGACAGGACGCTGGCGGTGCTGGGGCTGGCGCGCGAGAACAGCGAGGACCCGATGCGGTCGGACCGGCTGCCGTTGCTGATGAACCTGGTCGACCAAGCCGCGCTGGTGCTGGAACGGTTGCGGCTGGCGATGGAAATGCGCGACGTCGATGCGGTGCGCGAGCGCGATCGGCTGCGCGCGGCGTTGCTGTCGTCGGTGGGGCACGACCTGCGCACCCCGCTGACGTCCGTCATCGCCGCGGCATCCGAGCTGGAGCGCGGGGCGACGCCCGAGTTGATCGCGACCATCCAGACCGAGGCGGCCCGGCTCAATCGCTTCGTCGCCAATCTGCTCGACATGGCGCGGGTGGAGGCCGGCGCGTTGCGCCTGTCGCCCGAGCCCGTCGACCTGACCGATGCGGTGGCCGGCGCCGTCCATGATGTGAAAGCGGTGCTGGAGGGGCATGCGATCCGGCTGGACGTGTCGCCCAACCTGCCGCTGGTCCGCGTCGATCCGCATCTGCTGCACCACATCCTGCTCAACCTTCTCGACAATGCGGGGCGCTATGCCGACGCGGACACGCCGATCGTGGTGCGCGGCACGCATCGGTATGGCGTCCTGACATTGTCGGTGCTGGACGAAGGACCGGGCCTGCCGCCGGGTCGCGAGATCGAGGTGTTCGAGACGTTTCGCCGCCTGCAAGGCTCCGACCGCGCGATCGGGGGCACGGGCCTGGGCCTTGCCATCGTCAAGGCGTTCGCCGAAGCGATGGGGATGACCGCCGACGCCAGCAACCGCGACGACGTGCCCGGCGCCTGCTTCTCCCTGCGCTTTCCGCAAGGCTTGCTGGTGCGCGAGCCGGACGGCAGCGTGTTGTGAGCGGCACGCGCGTGCTGATCGTCGACGACGAGATGCCGATCCGGCGGCTGCTGCGCGCCACCCTGGAGCGCGCAGGGTATGACACAGTGGAAGCGGCCGACGGGGCGAGCGCGCTGGCGCTGGCGGCGTCGGCGCGGCCGGCGGCGGTGCTGCTGGACCTGGGGCTGCCCGATCGCGACGGGCTGGAACTGGTGACGTTGTTGAAGGCGAAGGAGGCGCCAGTGGTGCTGGTCGTCTCCGCGCGCGAGGCGACCGAGGAGAAGGTGGCGGCGCTGGACCTGGGCGCCGACGATTACGTCACCAAGCCGTTCGATTCGGAGGAATTGCTCGCCCGGCTGCGCGCGGCCTTACGCCACCGCGGCCATGCGGTGGCGCGGCCGGGGGTGGTGCGGATCGGCGCGCTGGAGATCGATTTCGAACATCGCACCGCCCGGCGCGGGACCGAGGAAGCGCATCTGACGCGCAAGGAGCACGACGTGCTGGCCGTGCTGGCCGCGGCGCCCGGCCGCGTCATCACGCACCAGCGCATCCTGGAGGCGGCGTGGCCCAACGATCACGATCGCCGCATCGAATATCTGCGCATCGTGGTGCGCAACCTGCGCCAGAAGCTGGAAGGCGACCGCGGGGTCGGCAGTGTCATCGCCAACGAACTGGGCGTGGGCTACCGGCTGACGACGGACGGCTGAGCATAAGCGCGCCGGGAGAGCGCCGCAGCGCCCTCCCGGCCGATCTTCCTCAACCCTGGCCGATGCCGGTGTGCGAAAAGCCGGCGCGTTCGACTTCTTCGGCGCGGTAGACGTTGCGCAGGTCGACGACGACGGGCTGCGCCATGATCGTCTTCAGCCGCGGGAAATCGAGCGCGCGAAAGGCGTTCCATTCGGTGACGATCACCACCGCCGACGCATTTTCCGCCGCGTCATAGGGCGACGTGGCGTAATGGATGTCGGGCAGCATCGGCCTGGCCGCCTCCATCCCTTCGGGATCATAGGCGCGCACCGTCGCGCCGGCCTCCGTCAGTGCCTGGATGATCGACAGCGACGGCGCGTCGCGCATGTCGTCGGTGTCGGGCTTGAAGGTCAGGCCGAGGACCGCGATCGTCTTGCCGCGGACGTCGCCGTCGCACGCGGCGATCACCTTGCGCGCCATCGCGCGCTTGCGCGTGTCGTTGATCGCGACCGTCGTCTCGATCAGGCGAATGGGCGAATCGTAATCCTGCGCGGTCTTGACCAGCGCCAGCGTATCCTTCGGGAAGCACGAGCCGCCATAGCCGGGGCCGGCGTGCAGGAATTTCGCGCCGATGCGATTGTCGAGGCCGATGCCGCGCGAGACGTCGCGCACGTCGGCGCCGACCTTTTCGCACAGGTCCGCGACTTCGTTGATGAAGGTGATCTTCATCGCCAGGAACGCGTTGGCGGCGTATTTGATCAGTTCGCTGGTGCGGCGGCGCGTGAACTGGATCGGCGAGCGATTGAGGTAGAGCGGCCGGTACACGTCTTCCATGGGGCCGCGTGCGCGCTCGTCCTCGATGCCGACGACGATACGGTCGGGGCGCTTGAAATCCTCGATCGCGGCGCCTTCGCGCAGGAATTCGGGATTGGAGGCGACGGCGAAATCGGCGTCGGGATTGGCGATGCGGATCAGGCGTTCGACTTCGTCGCCGGTGCCGACGGGCACGGTCGACTTCGTCACCACGACCGTGAACTTGCGCAGTGCTGCGCCGATTTCGTGTGCGGCGGCATAGACATAGGACAGATCGGCATGGCCATCGCCGCGGCGCGAGGGCGTGCCGACGCCGATGAACACGACATCGGCATCGGCGACCGGCCCGGCCAGATCGGTGGTGAACGACAGCCGGCCCGATGCGACGTTGCTGGCGACCAGCGCGTCGAGGCCGGGTTCGTAGATGGGGATGCCGCCGGCCTTCAGCTTGGCGATCTTCGATTCGTCCTTGTCGACGCAGATCACGTCATGGCCGAAATCGGCGAAACAGGCCCCCGACACCAAGCCGACATAGCCCGAACCGATCATCACGATGCGCAAGATATAACACTCCTCGTTGTCGAACGACCGCAGGCAAAGCCGCGGCTCCGGCCCTTTTCGCAAGGAAGGATCGGCTCGTGCAGCCATCCTTCGGTTCGCCATGTCCCTGCCATAGCGGTCCTTTACAAACAATGGCATGATAGCGCGGTTTCGTGGAGCGACGCGGCGGCCGGGGTTGCACTCGCCCGGCACGCCTGCTTTTACAGGCGCCGACATCCACGGTGGAGGCGGCTTCCTTGCGCATTTTGGTAACCGGTGCGGCCGGCTTCATCGGCATGGCGCTGTCGCAGCACTTGCTGGCACGGGGCGATACCGTCGTCGGCATCGACAACATGAACGATTATTACCAAGTGTCGTTGAAGGAGGACCGGCTGGCGGAACTGCGCCGCCAGGGCGGCGACCGGTTCGCGTTCCACCGGGTCGATTTCGCCGACCATGCCGCCATCGACGCGGCGCTGGCCGAGCATGCGATCGACCGCGTCGCGCATCTGGGGGCGCAGGCGGGCGTGCGCTATTCGATCGAAAATCCGCGTGCCTATGTCCAGGCCAATCTGGTCGGCCACGTCAACATGCTGGAATTCGTGCGCCAGCGGCAGCTGGACCATATGGTCTATGCCTCGTCCTCCTCCGTCTATGGCAGCAACGAGAGCCTGCCGTTCCGGGTCGACGACCGGGTCGACCATCCCCTGTCGTTGTATGCCGCCACCAAGAAGGCGGACGAACTGATGAGCGAAACCTATGCTCATCTGTACCGGCTGCCGCTGACCGGGCTGCGCTTCTTCACGGTCTATGGCCCGTGGGGGCGGCCGGACATGGCGCTGTGGATCTTTACCAAAGCGATCCTGGAAGGGCGACCGATCCCGGTGTTCAACAACGGCCGGATGCAGCGCGATTTCACCTATATCGACGATATCGTCGGCGGCGTCGTCGCGTGCCTGGATCATCCGCCGGCGGACGATGGCGCGAAGAAACCGGGCGGCAGCAAGGCGCCGCACACGATCTACAACATCGGCAATCACCGGTCCGAGGAACTGGGCCGCATGATCGACGTGATCGAGGCGGCGTGCGGCAAGCCCGCGGTGCGCGATTACCGCCCGATGCAGCCCGGCGACGTGCCCGCCACCTACGCCGATATCTCCGCGATCCGCCGCGACCTGGGCTTCGAACCGCGCACCGACATCGAAGAGGGCATTCCCCGCTTCGTCGCATGGTATCGCGCGTATCACGGTATCTGAAGAGCCGTCCGGAAACGCGCGTGCGCGTTTCGCGATGCCTGCCCGCTTTCCCGCCCGCTCCCCCGCCGGCCGCCCGTCAGGTTACGATCTGGGTGGTCGGGCGGGGGAGCGGGCCGGCACCGCCTGCCAAACGCGCTCTTTCGCGCGTTTTCAAACGAGGCACGTCGGCCGATCGGCCCGCCTGTGCGCGACGGCAACAGCTGCACGTAAATCGCTGTGCCTTTTCCGTTTTTTCATGCGTAACAGCCGCCGCGCGTGTTGACCGAGGCGTGGCGGCGTGAAAGGTTAACGACACCTTAGATGTGAGAGTCGGTCATTCTGTCGCTCGGTCCCGCCCTTTCGCCCGCCCTTTCGATGGCATCGAGCGCCGCGCTGGCTGTGGTGCCGCAGGTCGTGTCGCCGGCACCGCTGTGGCGCGGCGTGAACCGGATCCTGCTGTCGTGCGCGGCGCCGGCGGACGGGTGGGCGGAAGGGGCCGGCATCGCCGAGCGCCTGTGCGCGGTCGCGGTGGCGGAGGCGCGGCAGGGGGCACCGATCGCGATCGCGCGAGAGGCGGATGTGGCGGTGCCCGGGCGCGGTGACGCCGTGCTGCGCCTGCGGATCGACCGGCAAACCGGCGGAGCGGTGCTGCTGGCGTCGGTTGCGCGTGCCGTCGTGATCGACGAGGCGGAGGGTGGCCCGGACGGCGGCCTGTTCGCGCGTCCGGTGACGTTGACGACATTGGACGCGGCGACGCTGCGCGACGGCGTCGCGCGCGCGCTCGATACCGCGCTGCCCTGGCGGCGGAGAAACACGCAAGTGCAACGGTCACGTCGACCGTGAGACCAACGACCATCAGACAAACAGGGGATATGGCATGACAGGTAATGTGGACAATAGCGCGCTGTCGGAGCGCGATCTGCCGGGCGACCGCGGCGATTTGACCGAATCGGCCTCGCTCGATCCGATGTCGGGATCGACGTACATGAACAAGCCGATCTGGGATCTGTCGAAGATCGAAGCGAATTTGAACCGCACCGGCTATAGCTGGAAGATCAACAATTACGGCGAGTTGAACGACGGCGTGCTGAATTTCGGCTTCTGGCTGAACTACGAGGAACTGGCCAACAGCTATTACGTCAATGCGGCAGGCACGGATGCGTTCAACGAAGCGTTTAACGCCGACGATTTCTCTGCGTTCAACACCGGGCAAGCGAACGTCGCCCGCGCGAGCATCGCGCTGTGGGACGATGTGGTCGGCATTTCGTTTCGCGAGACCAAATCGGGCAGCGCGGACATCACCTATGCCAACACCTCTACCGGCGGCGCGCAGGCGTATGCCTATCTGCCGTTCGGCAGTGGGTTGGACGCGCGGTATCAGGCCGATTTCGATTTCGACGAAGTCGGACGCCTGGGCGGCGACGTGTGGATCGACGGCTTCGTGCAGTCGAACTTCTTCCCGCTGGCCGACAGTTATTATGCCAAGCTGACGATGGTCCACGAGACCGGCCATTCCCTGGGGCTGAGCCATCCTGGCGATTACGATGCGTTGAACGACAGCGACGGCGACGGTGTGCCCGATCCGATCACATACGCCAACGACGCCGCCTTCGCGCAGGATTCGCTGCAATATTCGGTGATGAGCTATTTCGACGCGTACGAAACCGGCGCGCAGCATATCGATTGGTCGCTGCTGAATTTCGGCTATGCCGCGACGCCGCTGATCCACGACATCGCCGCGATCCAGGAAATCTATGGCACGGACACGACGAGCCGCACCGGCAATACGGTGTACGGCTTCAATGCCACCGCCGACCGCGCGGAATATAATTTCGCGCTGAACACCCGGCCGATCGTCGCGATCTGGGATGCGGGCGGCACCGATACGCTCGATTTCTCGGGGTGGAACACGCCGTCGACGATCGACCTGAACGAAGGCGCCTTCTCGTCCGGTGGCGGCATCGAGGATTTCCTGACGCTGGACCAGGTCAACGCCAATCGTGCCGCCCTGGGCTTCGCGGCGCGCAGCCAGGCGAGCTACGACTTCTACATGGACCTGAAGACCCAGCTCGACCTGACCAGCCCGTTGTTCACGGACAATATCTCGATCGCGTATGGCGCAATCGTCGAGAATGCGATCGGCGGGGGCGGCAACGACCATATCGTCGGCAACCAGGTGGCGAACACGCTGACCGGCAAGGGCGGCGCCGATCTGTTCGAAATCCGCAACGGCGGCGTATCCGGCATCGACCGGATCACCGATTTTTCGCGGTC
>DASTLZ010000221.1:0-1703 GCA_035714425.1 Sphingomonas sp. | reverse complement strand
AGAAGACGATGTGCACGCCCATCTGCGCGATCGCGAGGGCAATCAGCGCCGCGGGGATCGCCGGCGCCCAGATCAGCGCGCTGCCCACGGTCATGAACGAGCCAATCGTCAGCAGGGCTGATAGCGCCAACCCGATCGTATAGCCCGATAGCCCTCCGCCCGCCCCGTGCCCACCGGACCTGTCTTCGCCCGGCGCCGCGTCGTTGCGATCGGCCGCGTCCGCGTGTTCGTTCATTGCGCCTGTCCCAACAAATAGACGATCGTGATCAGCGCGACCCAAACGATGTCCAGCGCATGCCAGAACAGGCCAAAGCACATCAGCCGGCGCATGACGTCGGGGCGAAACCCCTTTACAAAGATCTGGGACATCATCGTCGCGAGCCACAACAGCCCAGTCGCCACGTGCAGGCCGTGACACCCGACTAGCGCGAAAAAGGCCGACAGAAATGCGCTTCGCTGCGGCCCGGCGCCGTCGGCGATCATCTGCGCGAATTCCTGCACCTCGAGATACAGGAACGCGACACCCAGTAAGCCGGTGATCAGCAACCCGATCTGGGTCCCCAGCATGTTGCCGCGCGCCGCCGCGATTGCAGCCAAGCCGCAGGCATAGCTCGACAGGAGGAGACACGCGGTCTCCCACTTCACACGGCCCAGATCGAACAGGACGTCGCCCCCCGGACCACCGGCAGTCGCGCCGGCCAGCACCGCGTAAGTCGCGAATAATCCCGAGAACATCACGATGTCGCTGAGCAGGAAGATCCAGAAGCCGTATCCGGTGATGATCCGCTTGGAGGCGGGGCCCCCTTCGCCGTGCCCGGTCGATCCGCCTCTGCCGATGCCGCCGTGCCCGCCCCTATCGTGCCCGCCATCGTGCCCGCCGCCGCGATGGCCCAACGCGTAAGGATCGGCTCCGCGGGTCATGCTGGCTTCACCTGGTCGGCGAGCCACGCCTCGCGCGCGGCGCGGCGTGCACGATCGATGCGGCGTACCTCCTCGGCGGGCACCTCGAATTCGGCCACGTCACGCCACGCGAACGCGACGAACGTCGCATAGGCGCCAAGGAGGCTGACGATCACCAACCACCAGATATGCCAAATCAAGGCAAAGCCGGTCAGCGTCGCGAAGAATGCGGTCACGAAGCCCGTCGGCGAATTTCGTGGCATCTCGATCGCCTCGTAATGCGGTTCGTCCGCCAATCGCTCGGCCTCGATCGCACGTTGTTTGACGCCTCAATGGAGTTCCTTTCCCGAAACGTCGGGCAGGACGGCGAAGTTGAAGTGGGGCGGGGGGACCAGGTCGACCATTCGAGCGAACGCCCGTTTCAGGGGTCGCCGGTGACGTCGCGCAGGGCCTCGCGGTTTCGAATGCTTACCACCATCTGCATGACTTGGCAGAAGACGCCGGCCAGCATCACGGCAACGCCGAAGGTGGAAACGTAAAGCCAGGGCGCTCATTCCGGTACGTCGATATGCTGGAGCCGGCGGGTCATGCCCTCCAGCCCGAGAATGTAGAAGGGCACGAAGACGAACAGCACACCGTTCAGCGAGAACCAGAAGGCGGCCTTGCCCCAGCCTTCGTGAAGGCGGAATCCGGACGCCTTGGGAAACCAGTAGATCATGCCCGCGAACGCGCCGAACAGGACGCCCCCGACGATGACGTTGTGGAAGTGTGCGACGATGAACATGGAATTGTGCAGCATGAAG
>DASTLZ010000220.1:0-5513 GCA_035714425.1 Sphingomonas sp. | reverse complement strand
GATGGTCGAACAGACATCCGCCGCGGCGCGCCACCTGGTCGCCGAAGTCACCGATCTGGCCGCGCAGGCCGGCCGTTTCGTGGTGAGCGCAGACGCGCGCCAGCAGCCGACGCCGATGCAGATCGCACACGCCGTCTAATCAGGCGGCCGCGGGCGCCGGACTTCGGCGATGTTCGACCGGCTCGCGCGCGTCGCTCACGCCTCCGTCGTTCGCACGACCAGACCGACGGCGGCGATGCGTTCGACATCGGCGTAAGCGGGCTGATCCAGCTCGTCGCCGAAGATGTCGGGGTCCAGTTCGCGATAGTCCATGCGCACGCCAATCGCGGGCAGGCGTTCGCGCAGAGCGTCGAGCAGGACGTCGCGGCCGTCGACGATCGACACGCCGGTGTGCAGGATCAGGCGACCGCCGGGCGCGAGCAGACCGACCCCCTGAACCACCCAGTCCAGCGACAATTGCGCCCCGTACAGATCGCCGCCGTCACGGTATGCGCGGCGATCCGCGTCGATCATGAAGGGGGGATGAGTGACGATCAGGTCGAATTGCGTGTCGATGTCCCGGGGCGCACTCACCTGCTGGACATCATGATCGACGCCGGCGTGTTCGGCGTTGATCGAGGCGAGGAACAGCGCCTTGGGATTCACGTCGGCCAGCGTCAGCCGCGCGCCGCGCGCCAGTTGCGCCGCGACGATCCCGCCGACGCCGGCGCCTGCGCCATAATCCAGAATTCGCCGCGCGTCCGGCAGGATACGCGCCGCGATCAGCTGCGCGAACCGGTAGCTGTCGGGGCCGAGGAATACCGCGTCGTGGGCGGTCGTCGGGAAGGCGGAATGCAGGAACAGCGTGCCGGCGACGCGCGAGACGCGCAGCAACGGCCGCAGCCGCCCGTCGGCCATCTCCGCCACCGCACCCGCGGCGTGGAGCAGGGCGAGGATTTCGGGGGCGATCACATCGGGGGCGAAGGGCAGCGACCAGCCCAACACGTCGCGCAAGGACCGCCCCTCCTGCCGATCCGCCCGCGCGACGACGCGGGCATGGCTGGCGGGCGTGGCCGTGACGAAATCATAATCCTGCGCCGCCAGCGTCCCCAGCAGATCGAGCAACGCCCCGCGCGACGAGGACGAGAACCAGGGTTCGGCACGGCCGTCGCGCGCCGCTTCGACTTGCATCAACATATTGATAAACCGCCATCACTGATACCCGGTCAACTGGCTTCGCCGGCAGGCGGTTCCGCCAGTTTGATGCCGATCAGGTAATTACGCGCGTGCGAACGTCACGGCGTAGGATCGCCCGGCATCGGCGCGGAAGGTCGCCGATCCGCCGGCCTGGCGGAACGTGACTGCGGCGCGGCCGGAGCGGATCGCGACGATCCGCTGGCCTGCGGGGGGCCTGATCGCCTGATCGCCGGCCAGCGATGCGGCGATCCGCGCGCTGCGGATCCGTCCGGCCGCCCAGCGGATATCGACCGTCGCGCCGCCGCGCGCACGCAGGCCCGTGACCGCACCGTCGCGCCATGCCGGCGGCAGCGCGGGGCATAGCGCGATGGCATTGTCATGGCTTTGCAGGAGCATGTCGGCAATCGCCGCGGTAATGCCGAAATTGCCGTCGATCTGGAACACCGGCAGCGGCGTGCCCGGGTGCGTATCGAACAGATTGCCGACGGTACTTTTCGCGAGGAACTGGTCGACCGAATAGCCGGCATGCCGGCCATCGCCGAGGCGCGCCCAGATGCAAGTAGCCCAGGCGCGGCTCCAGCCCGTGGCGGCACCGCCGTGATCCTCGCGCCGCTGCATCGAATTGCGCGCCGCCTGCGCCCATCCGGGGGTGCGCCGCGGGGAGAATTCGGTGCCGGGATACAGCGGGTAGAGGTGGGAGATGTGGCGGTGGCCCGGGTCTTGTTCGACGAAATCCTGCGACCATTCCTGAAGTTGGCCATAGCGGCCGATGCGATAGGGTTCGAGGTCGGCGAGCAATTTGCCCAGCTTTGCGGTGAAATCGCGGTCGATGCCGAGGATCGCGGCGGCGGCGGTGCAATTGGCGAACAGCTCGCGGATCAGCGCCAGGTCCATCGTGCAGCCGGCACTGACCGCAGCGCGTTTCCCGTCGGCGGCGATGAACACGTTTTCGGGCGAGATCGACGGCGCGGTCGTCAACCGCCCGGTGCGGGGATCGCGGACCAGCCAGGCTGCGCAAAACTCCGCCGCGCCGCGCATCAGCGGATAGGCGCGGTCGCGCAGGTACGCCACGTCCCCGCCGAACAGGTAATGATGCCATAGATGCTGGCACAGCCACGGCGCCGCCATTGGCCAGTTCGCCCAATTGGGATCGCCGCCGCCTTCGCCCACCGGATTGGAAATGGCCCAGATGTCGGTGTTGTGATGCACACACCAGCCCGGCAACCCGTAATAGCCCTGCGCCGTCGCCCGTCCGGTCTGCGCCAGCCGGGCGATGAGATCGATCAGCGGCAGGTGGCATTCCGCCAGATTGGTCGTCTCCGCATGCCAATAGTTCATCTGCACGTTGATATTGGTGGTGAAGTTGCTGCTCCACGGCGGTCGCACCTCCGCGTTCCAGATCCCCTGGAGATTGGCCGCCTGCGTCCCCGCGCGCGAACTGGCGATCAGCAGATAGCGGCCGAAATTGAACAGCAGCGCAGCCAGCGCGGCTTCCGGCGCATTAGCATTGTCGCTGCGCCGCCGGTCGGTCGGCACCCCGCTGCGCGCGGTGCCGATGGTCAGGCCGGCGCGGCGATACAAGCGGCGGTGATCGGCGATGTGCGCGGCCTTGAGCGTGGCGAAGGGCTTGGCCGCGGCGGTGGCCAGCTGCGCGGTCGCCTGCGCCAGGATGTCGGCGGGCGCGCGATCGGGGGCGAGGTCGTGGCCGCGAAAACCGGTGGCCATCGCGATGCGCAGGATGATTTCAGTGGCGCCGTCGACCGCCAGCCGATCGCCGCGCGGGCGGATCGTGCCGCCGGTGATCGCCGCGTCGACGATGCCGACGAAAGCCATGCCCTTGCCCGGCGCATCGTCGTATGTCGTTGGATTTGCCGAATTCACGTAGACGGGCACGTCCACCGCCGGTGCCTTGCCGGTCAGGACCAGGCGTCGGCCGGACGCCGCGGCACGGCCGCGCAGCGGGGTCGATAGGCCGAGGGTGCAGGCGAACGGGCGATCGGCGGAGAGGCGGACGACGACGACCTGATCGGGGTGCGAGGCGAAGGTTTCCCGCCGATAGCGCACACCACTTTGGACGTACTCGACGGTGGCGATCGCCTGGTCGAGATCGAGGGTGCGGCGATAATCGGTCGCGTCGTCGCCGTGCCCCATGTCGATCAGCAGATCGCCGAGCGGCAGGTAGCTGGCCGAGTAAGGCCCTTGCATATCACGACAAATCCGGTCGGCGCGGTGATAATCGCCGGCGAAGACCGCCGCGCGGACGGTGTCCAGCAGGGCGCGTGCCTTGGGATTGCCGCTCGGGCCGGGGTGGCCGGACCACAAGGTATCCTCGTTCAGCGACACGATATCCCGGCGCACGCCGCCGCGCGTCATCGCGCCGAGGCGGCCGTTGCCGACGGGAAGCGCCTCTATCCAGGTGTCGGACGGACGATCGAACCACAAGGCGTGCTGATCGTCCGACGGCGGCAGGCCGGCGCCGTGCGCGGCGACCGGCAGGAGGGCGTTGCCGACCAGCGCGCCGGCGCCGGTCTTCAGGATGTTGCGCCTGTTCCAGTCGGTCATGTCACCCTCGTTCCTATCGCTTGGCCGCCATTTGGTGTTTCCATTTGTCAGACCAGTCAAGCCGCTCGAAAGGTCCCCGAGCGCAGGATGGCGCGAAATACACCGGTGATTTTTTCACGCGGACACCTGATCTTTCGTGTTTTTCCGGCGAATTTTGCGTGTCGTGCGCTGTTTTGCAGCAGATGCGCGTGTTTTTGCGCGTTTTCGCAAAGCGCTTTATTCGCCGCGCGCGAGCGGGCCTTGGGCTTCCAGAATGCGCGCTTCGTCGTCGCTGAACACCCGGCTGCGGATGATGAAGCGGACGCCTTCGGGGCCTTCGAGCGAAAAGCCCGCGCCGCGGCCTGGCACGACATCGATGGTCCCTGGGTATGGCGCCAATAGCCGAATTGCGCGGCACCGATCCAGACGCGGACGCCGCCGGGCTGGACGCGATCGACGATCGCGCCGGGCAGCACGTCCTGCCCGCCGACGCGGAACTCGCCGGCCGGATAGCACATCAGTGCCGATCCGTCGCAACAGCCGCCGGACTGGTCGAACATCAGCGCGCCGTGCTTGGCGGCGAGCATGGCGATCGTCTCGTCCGCAGCCGGAGTCGACAGGATGCGCGGCGGGGGCGCTGATGCCCACCGCCGCGGCTGGCCCGGAGATCGGGCGCGGATCAGAAGAAGCCGAGCGCTTTGGGGCTGTAGCTGACCAGCAAATTCATGGTCTGCTGATGATGATCGAGCATCATCCTGTGCGTTTCACGGCCGATGCCCGATTGCTTGTAGCCGCCGAACGCCGCGTGCGCGGGATAGGCGTGGTAGCAATTGGTCCAGACGCGCCCCGCCGGGACGCCGCGGCCCGTGCGATATCACAGTTATAAGAATTCTTCATCTACAGATGAATATATCCGGTGTTATGAGCGGAATTACGACCTGCGCGTGCAGGCCGTGAAGGATGCCGACATTCTTGCGCGTATCCCGACGCTTGAGGCGGCCGGATCCTTTCCCGTTTTCCCGTCGATGTCGGGCAATTTGGGGAAAATGAATTGGGAACAGATTGCGAGAAAAGCCCGCCCTACTGTTGGTTAAAGCCACTAGCAGGCGGGCTGTTGTCTTTCGTCGTTTGTTTTCGGGAACGCCGTAGTTTTGGCATGACAGACGCATCAATTTTCGTCGGACCCACTTGCCTTTGGTGCATTTCGGAAGCTGATTGCCAAGCGATTGTATGCGTTCATCAGGCTTATCGCGATTGTCAGATCGACTAATTCCTTTTCGCTAAACACGGATCGAACTGCTTCATAGACAGGTTCCGGTATGTTGGCCTGTCCGACACGGGTCACAGCTTCGGCCGAGGAAAGCGCAGCCTGTTCGCGTTTGTCGAACAGCGATCCAGCTTCTGCCCACGCCTGTACTAGCACAAGTCGTTCCGGCTTTTCGCCTAATTCGAGCAAAGCTCTTCCATGCATGTCGAGACAATATGCACAATTGTTGATTTGCGAGACACGCAGATAGGTCAACTCGATCAACGATGGGGCAAGGCCGCACTGCGACAAATAGACATATACACCGCCGAGTGACTTAGCCCCTTCTGGCGAAATGATGTTGTAATCGAGGCGATGCATAAAACGATATCCTTCCCATTAAAACTGATCTGCGATCAATAATTGCTTCAGAGCCTGACTCATAATTCGAGTCTGGCAATACGGCGGGTCATTCGCCTGATGGACGAGACGACCATCCAGGCTTCAGACGATGCGATGGATGTCTCCCAATCCTTGGCGAGACGCCGGC
>DASTLZ010000219.1:0-9814 GCA_035714425.1 Sphingomonas sp. | reverse complement strand
CGACCGAAGGCCCGGCGCCGCAGGATTGATCGCGCTGTACTGATCGCACTGTATTGATCGCACTGTATTGATCGCACCGGACGGCCGGCGATGTGGCGGGGCGTTGCCGCCACGCCCGACCAAGCCTATCTGAAGGCGATGAACGTCACGAACACACCAACAGCCACGCCATCGGCGACGCCCGCGGAGTTGGGGGGGGGGATCGCCCTGACCCCTTCTGCGGCCAGCCGGGTGGCGGCGATCGCCGTGCGCCAGGGAAAGCCGGCGATCCTGCGGCTGTCGGTCGATGGCGGCGGATGTTCGGGCTTCCAGTATAAATTCGGGCTGGCCGATGCCCCCGAAGCCGACGATGCGGTCACCGAGACGGATGGCGTGCGCCTGCTGGTCGATGCGATCAGCCTGGATCTGGTGCGCGGATGTTCGGTGGACTACGTCGAATCGCTGGGCGGCGCAGCGTTCAAGGTCGACAATCCCAATGCCGCGTCCGGTTGCGGTTGCGGTTCGAGCTTCGCGGTCTGATCCGCGGGTGAAGATCGTCACCTACAACGTCAACGGCATCAAGGCGCGTCTGCCCCGGCTGATCGAATATCTGGGGGAGGAACAGCCGGATATCGTGTGCCTCCAGGAATTGAAGTCCAGCGACGAGACGTTTCCCGCCGCCGACATCGAGGCGACCGGATATGGCGCGGTGTGGCATGGGCAAAAGGGCTTCAACGGGGTCGCCGTGCTGGCCCGCGGCAAGCAGCCGGTGGAGCGGCAACGCGGCCTGACCGGCGAACCCGAGGACGAGCACAGCCGGTATCTGGAATGCGACGTCGACGGCCTGGTCGTCGCGTCGATCTATCTGCCCAATGGCAACCCGCAGCCGGGGCCGAAGTTCGACTACAAATTGCGCTGGTTCGATCGGCTGCGCGCGCGTGCCGCCCAATTGCTCGCGGCGGAAGTGCCGACGGTGCTGGCGGGCGATTACAACGTCATCCCCAACGACGACGACACGTATTCGGTGCGCGCGATGGCGGACGATGCGCTGATGCAGCCGGAGAGCCGCGCCGCGTATCGCCGGCTGGTGGCGCAGGGGTGGACCGATGCGCTGCGCACGCGGCATCCATCGGGCAAGGTTTGGACGTTCTGGGATTATCAGGCCGGCGCCTGGGCGCGCGATGCGGGCTTTCGCATCGACCATCTGCTGCTGAGCCCCGCAGTGGCCGATCGGCTGGTCGACGCCGGCGTAGACAAGGCGCATCGCGGCCGTGATAAGGCCAGCGACCACGCGCCGACGTGGGTTCGCCTGCGTTAAACGAATGACAATGCGGGTAATCCCGATGGGAGCGGCGTTTGCGCTGGCTCTGGCTGCTGCCCCCGCGGCGGCGCAGGGCGGGGCGGAGGAGGGGCCGCGCTTTTGCCCGAACCGGCCGTCGCTGGGGCAATCAGGCTGCACCACCGAGCCCGGGCATGTGCAATTCGAAGTGTCGGCGGTCGACTGGGTCCTGGCTAAGGACGACAGCCAGCGCGAGGACATCGTGCTGGCGGGCGACCTGCAATTGCGCGTGGGCGTGTCGGCCACGTCGGAATTGCAGATCGGCTGGACGCCGTACGGTCATGTCCGCACGCGCGACCGGGCGACCGGGGCGATCGACCGCGCCGGGCGGGTGGGCGACGTGCAGATCGGCTATCGCCAGAATCTGCGCAACCCCGAGGGCAGCGGGCTGTCGTTCGCACTGGAGCCGTCCGTGACGCTGCCGGTCGGCCGCGCGCCGGTGGGTGCGACGACCTGGAGCGCGGGGCTGGTCGTGCCGATCACCTACGATCTGAGCGACGCGGTAAACCTGTCGCTGACCAGCGAAGTCGCTGCTGCGCCGAACGAGAACGACCGGGGGCGCCATTTCGCGCTGAACGAAGTGATCGGCCTGAGTTTCGAAGTGTCGAAGAGCGTAACGGCCGTGGCGGAATTGCAGGTCGAGCAGGACAATGATCCGCAGGGGCATGAAACACGGATGCTGGCCGCCGGATCGCTGGCGTGGCAGCCGCGCCACGGCTTGCAGCTGGATATGCTCGTCGGTGCCGGGCTGAACCGCGATGCCGACGATCTGCGCATCCTGACCGGCGGTGCGATCGGGTTCTGACGATCGGCGGGATTTTCGGCGTAATTGGCGTGAACGGCCGATTGTTGGCGTGATCTCCCGGCAGCGGAACGCGTAAGGTGTTGAAAGTGCGTCAGCCGGTGATTGGCATGCATAATGCACTAACACACCTGTCGGCATGGTGCCGACGGGGAGAGTGTACGATGATGACCCTGTTCAACCTGATCGCCAATGCCGCAGCCGCGGCGATGACCGTCGCTGCGCCGGCCCCAGCCGCGCCCGTCGAGCCGCCGGTCGCGACTCCGGCGGCGGCGCTGCCGCCCAAGCCGACGCGCTATTGCGTCATCAGCACGCCGACGGGTACACATATCCCGCGCAAATACTGCCAGACGCGCCAGCGCTGGCTGGACGAGGGGTTCGATCCAACCGCGACGAAGTGAAAGCGGTGCGCATCCGGCCGGCGCGACGCCGGCCGGATTGTGGCACGTATTGCTCAGATATCGCGGGCGTAGATGCGATATTCCTTGTTGATGCGGCTCTGGATCGTTTCCGCGATCGATCGCATCCCCTGATTGTCTTCCAGGATCCAGCCGATCTCCGCGCGCTTCGCGGCATAATCGCTGACCGAGACTCGGCGGATGTATTCGATCATCATGAACGCCAGTTGCGACGCGAGGCGCGAGGATTGCAGGTCCTTGACCACGCCCATCAGCGGCACGCGCACCGTGTGGGCGCGGGGCTTGCGCAGCCAGAGCAGCAGCCTGGCCCAGCCGAAGGGCAGCAAGTGGCCGTTGAGTGGCTTGATCGCCTCGTTCAGGTCGGGCAGCGTTATCATGAAGGCGACGGGCCGGCCGTCCAGCTCCGCGATGCGGATCAGGTCGTTGAAGACGAGCGGCTTCAGCTTCACGCCGACATCGGCGATTTCCGGTGGGGTGAGCGGGACAAAGCCCCAATTGTCGGCCCAGGCATCGTTGAGGATGCGCAGGATGATCGCCGCTTCCTCGTCGAACTTGCGCTTGTCGACGAAGCGGATGCGGATGCGCGGATTGGCTTCGCCGGATTTGATGATCCGCTGCACGATCGGCGGGAACGTCTGCGTGATGTCGACTTCATAGGTCAGGAGGCGCTTGATGCTTTCGTAACCGGCGCCTTCGATCCAGCCGCGATATTCGGGCTTGGCGTGACCCATCATGATCGTGGGCGCGTGATCGAATCCCTCGACCAGCAGGCCGGGTTCTTCCCAGATCGACATGCTGATCGGCCCCATCGCACGCGTCATCCCCTGTTCGCGCAGCCAGCTTTCCGCGGTGGCGAGGAGGGTGGTGAAGATATCCTCGCACTCCGCATCCATCAGGCCCCATTGGCCGACGCCGGGGCCGAAGCCCTTGTCGGCGGGCATGGTCAGCGCCAGCGTGTCGATGTGCGCGGATATGCGCCCGACCACGCGGCCGGCTTCCTCCGCCAGGAACAATTGCGCCTTGGCATGGCTGAACCAGCCGTTCTTTTCGGGCGTGACGAGGCCGAGCGCTTCGCCCTTCAGCGGCGGAATCCAGTGCGGATCGTCGGCGTAGAGGCGGAACGGCAGGTCGACGAAGGCCTGGCGGTCCCGCTTGGTGAGGACGGGGCGGATCGTCAGGGCGGTCATCATCGGGCCTTTCGCAGCGGTCGCGGGGTGATAGCCAGCGGTCGCCGGCGAGGCGAGTGACGATTGCGTCATCGTCGCGCGGGGTGCGTGCCTGTAAATGCCATGCTGCGGCCATTATCTAGCGGCAATGGAACACGCTATGACGACGACGATGACCCTGGACCGCGCGGCGACGCCGGTTGCCGCGCGCCCGACACACCGCGTCGCCGACGACCGCGCCATGCTGCGGACCGCGGCCGAGATGACACGCGACATCGCGGCGCCGCGGCCCGCGGTATATTGGGGCGACCTGATCGCGTCGGTCGTCGTCGGCTATGGCGCGCTGGCGGTGGCGGTGACGAGTGCGGCGACGGGCGTGATCGTGGCGGCCGGCGTCGCGTCGATGCTGGCGCTGTACCGCGCGATCAGCTTCATCCACGAAGTCAGCCACATGAAGCATGCCGCGCTGCCCGGATTTCGGCTGGGGTGGAACATGCTGGTCGGCGTGCCGATGCTGACGCCATCGTTCATGTACGAAGGCGTCCACAACCTGCACCATGCCAAGACGCGCTATGGCACGGCGGAAGACCCGGAATATCTGCCGCTCGCGCTGATGAAGCCGTGGACGCTGCCGCTGTTCATCGTCGTATCGGCACTGGCCCCGGTCGCGCTGCTCGTCCGCTATGCGATCCTGTCGCCGCTGTCGGTGATCGTGCCGGCGCTGCGCAAGACGGTGGTCGAGCGGTACTCGGCGCTGGCGATCAACCCGCATTTCCGCCGCCGCGCGCCCGAAGGCGCGGCGCGTACCCAGTGGAACCGCATCGAAGCGGCGGCGAGCGCATGGGCGATCGCCGTCGTCGCGATGGTGGCGACGGGCGTGATCCCGTGGCGCGGCTTCGGCATCGCGTTTGTGATCGTGTCTGCGGTCGCGGTCGTCAACCAAGTGCGCACGTTGGTAGCGCATCTGTGGGAGAACGAGGGCGAGGCGATGTCGGTGACCGCGCAATATCTCGATTCGGTCAACGTGCCGCCGCCTGCGCTGCTGCCGATGCTGTGGGCGCCGGTGGGCCTGCGGTATCATGCGCTCCATCACCTGCTGCCCAGCCTGCCGTATCACGCGCTGGGCGAGGCGCATCGCCGGCTGAGCGCCGCGCTGGACGAGGCGTCGCCGTATCACAAGGCGAGCTATTCCGGCCTGCCGGGCCTGGTCGGGCGGATCGCGCGCAGCACGATGCGCATCGCGCGCTAAACCTTCATTCCTCGGTGCGGACCAGGACCGCTTCGCCGATCAGGAAGAACAAGAGGAACGGCGCCCAGGCGGCGAGAAAGGGCGGGTAGGCGCCCAGATTGCCCATCGCGAGCGCAAAATTGTCCGACACGAAATAGGCGAAGCCCAGGGCCATGCCGGCGACGGCGCGGACGAACAGCTTGCCCGATCGTGCAACGCCGAACGCCGCGACGGCACCCAGCAGCGGCATCAGCAACGACGACAACGGCCCGGACAGCTTGTGCCACAGCGATCCCTCCAGCGCCTTCGTCGGGCGGCCGGATTCGCGCAAGTCGGTGATCGCAGACCGTAGCGCGCCGAATGACAGGCCTTCGGCATCCACGGTCGCCAGAGTGAACTGATCGGGGCGCACCCCGCGCCCGACGATCATCGCGCCCACGGACGTCAGCTGGCCCGATGCGACGTCGAAGCGAGTGGCGGGCGAAATGCGCCAGCCGTCCCCCTGCCGCACGCCGCGCAGCGCGCGCACGATGGCGACCAAGTTGCCGCCGTTGCGGTCATAGAGCGTGACGCCTCCCAGCTGGGCCGTATCGCCGCGGCCCTTGATCTGATCGACCTGGATCAGATCGTCGCCGTCGCGCACCCATACGTTGGAGCGATCGCCGCGATCGATCGGTAGCGGGCCGTAATTCACCCTTTCCCACTGCGACAGTGTCGCAGTGGCACGGGTGACGATCCGGTCGTTGAACGCGAACGACACGATCGCGACCGCCAGGCTGGACACGATGAGCGGTGCCAACAGCTGATGCGCGGAGAGGCCGGCGGCCTTCAGCGCGATGATCTCGCTGTTCTGGTTCATTGTGATGAACGTCAGGATGGTCCCGAGCAGCACCGAATAAGGAATGGCGAAGTCGATCAGCTGGGGTCCGCGAAGCGAGACATAGCGCCAGATCTGATCCTGACCGTTGCCGGCATAGGCCAGGATCTTGCCCGATTCGCTCAACAGGTTGAGAGTCAACAGCACCAGCACCAGACCGGCGGCGATGCCGAACGTGCGCGTCAGGAACAGCCGCGCCATATAGATGGCGACGGTGCGCGACGGAAAGAACCCGGCCAGCGTCATGCCGGCCGCTCCGCACGGCGGCGGCCGGGCAGATAACGGGCGATCACCTTGCCCACCTTGGCCGACACGCGTTCCAGCGCGCCGATGGGCTGGCCGCCGGGGACGTAGGCGAGGGTATAGAACATCCAGAAGACCAGTCCGGCGAAGATGGCGAGTGGGGTCCACAAGGCGATCAGCGGATCGAGCCGGCCGAGTTCGCCGATGCTGAGCGCATATTGGCTTACCTTGAAATAGGTGACGATCATCATGATCCCGACGATGACTCCCAAGGCCGAGGTCGATCGCTTCGGCGGCACCCCCAGCGCGAGGCCGAGCAGGGGCAGCAGGAAGATCGTCACCACCTCCGTGATGCGGAAGTGGAATTCGGCGCGGCTGGCATCGCGCTGCGCCGCGGTCTGCCCGCGATCATGGCCGACCACCGCCAGTTCGGGCAGGGTGCGTTCCAGATCGTCGTTGCCGCGTTTGCGGAAGCTTTCGAATTTCGGCAGGTCGATGGGGAGATCGTGGGCGGAGAAGGTCAGCACGCGCGGCGTACGAAATTCCGGACGATTGTGGATCAGCGTGCCGTCGGTCAGGCGAAAGATGATGACGTTGGGATCGTCGGTCGCGAGGAACCGGCCACGCGCGGCGGTGACCCCCAGCCAATCGGCCTTGGGCGTTTCGGCATGGACGAAGATGCCGCGCAGGTCGCGCCCGCTTTCGCGGCTCTGTTCGATGCGCAGCGTCATGCGGTTGCCCAAATGGGTGAATTCGCCGACCTTGATCGACGCGCCGAGTGCGCCGGTGCGCAATTCGAAGCGCAGCCGTTCGTAGGAAAAGCGCGCGCGCGGTTGCACGAAGCCGACGATAGCAAGGTTCAGCAGCGCAAGCACGATCGCGTAGAAATAAGGGACGCGCAGCAGCCGGGTGTAGCTCATCCCCACCGCGCGCATCACGTCCAGTTCCGACGACGTGGCGAGCCGGCGAAAGGCGAGGAGGATGCCGAGCATCAGCCCGATCGGGATGCCCAGTCCCAGATATTCGGGCAGCAGATTGGCGAGCATCCGCCAGACGACGCTGATCGGCCCGCCTTCGGTGGCGACGAAATCGAACAGCCGCAACATGCGATCGAGCACCAGCAGCATCGCCGCCACGACGAGCGTCGAGAACAGCGGCACCGCGATCAGCCGGATCATGTAGCGATCGATGGATTTCATGCGACGGTGCAGCGGACCTTGAAGTCGGGGGCGACGTTGGCGGACGAGGTGCCAAGGGTAGAGAGCCGCTATAGGAGGCTGGGCCACGGGCGAAAGCCCTATTCCACAGCGCCTATTTGGTCGCCCTCACTCGGCAGCGAGCGTTTGCGCCGGGCCGGGCCGGTCGCGTGCCATCGCCGCGCCGATCGCCCGTTCCAACGTGGTCAGGGTGAACGGCTTGCGCAGCAGGACATGGTCGCCGAACGTCTGCGCGCTTGCCTCGCCGGCGAACCCGGTGACGAACAGCACCGCGATATGGGGGTGGCGCGCCGCGATCTCGGCGATCATTTCCGGTCCGGTCTGTCGCGGCATCAGCACGTCGGACACGATCAGGTCGACCGCATCCAGCCGATCGAGCAGCGCCGGCACCTGAAGCGGGTCTTCGCAGCACACGGGGTCGTGGCCCAATTCCTCCAGCGCGGCCATCGTGGTGGCGAGGACGCGGGGGTCGTCTTCCACCACCAGCACCGACAATCGGGGCTGTTCGGCCGGCTCCGGTCGTGTCGACATGGCTTCGACGTGTTGCGCCGCGCTGGTGTCGCGCGGCAGGAACATCGTCACCGTCGTGCCGCGCCCCGGCGCCGTATCGATGGTGATGCCGCCACCCAGGGTCTGGACGAACGCGAAGATCTGGCTGAGGCCCAGGCCGGTGCCCTTGCCGACCGGCTTGGTGGTGAAGAAGGGTTCGAACACGCGTTCGGCGACCTCGGCCGTCATGCCGGTGCCGGTGTCGGTAACCGCGATGGTGACGTGTTCGCCCGCTTCGCATGTTCCGACATCGCCCGCGGCCAGGGTCGCGCAGCCGGTGGCGATCGTCAGGGTGCCACGGTCCTCCATCGCATCGCGCGCATTGACCGCGAGATTGAGGACGGCGTTCTCCATCTGCACGCGGTCCGCGCGGACGCGCCAGCGATCGGAGCGGTCGTGGGCGACGAGGGTGATGGCATCGCCCAGCGTGCGATCGAGCAGTTCGGACATGCCGTCGACGATCTCACCCGCGATCATGCTTTCGGGCTTCAGCGAATCCTCTCGCGAGAATGCCAGCAACTGGCGGGTTAGTGCGGCGGCGCGGTTGGCGCCATCGGTCGCGCGGTCGATGTGGCGTTCCGCGGTGGGGACATCCTCCGCCAGCGCGCGCTTGGCGAGTTCCAGCCCGCCGAGGACGACCGCGAGCATGTTGTTGAAGTCGTGCGCGATGCCCCCGGTCAATTGGCCGACCGCCTCCATCTTTTGAATCTGGCGCAGCTTGGCTTCCTGCACGAGCAATTCGTCGGTCGCCTGCGCCACCGCCTGACCCAGTTCGTCGGCGCGCCGACGTTCCGCATCGGCCTCTCCCTGCGCCAGCTTGCGCTCGGTATCCGCGTTGATCGTCAGCCAGCCCAGCACGATCGCGCCCAGCGCCAGCAGGATGCCGAGCATCGCGAGCCCGCCTGCGATCGTATTCGATCGCGCGATCGTGCCCGTCACCGCCGCGTTGCGCTGGGCCAGCAAAGTGCGTTCCTGGTCGATGATATCGTCCAGCAGCCTGTCGATCTGGCGCAGCGCGCCGGCCTTTCCGGCCTGATAGAAGCGAGCGTAAGCCTGCCGGTTCCGGCGATAGGTGGTGCTGAGCGCGGTCTGTTCGAGTTGCCGGCCGCGGGCGTTGAAAACGGTGCGCAGCCGGTCGATGCGCCGTTGCTGCCGGCCGTTGTCGTTCGTCAGGCGATCGAGCCGTTCGATCTGATTGCCGGCGCGTCGCCAGTCCTCCGAAAACAACTGGCCGATGCGGCGGTCGCCCGAAATGACGTAGCGGCCCAGCGCGGCTTCGGACCGTGCCATCGTGCCGGCCAGCGTGCGCGACAGGATCATCACGTCGTAACTGTGCGATTGCAGTTCGATGGCACGATCGCGCTGACGATTGGCACCGCCCAGGATCAGGATCAGCCCGGTGACCGTGGCGGCGCCCAGAACGGCGATGACGACGAACGCCAGGGTACGCCACGGCATCGCGCCCCGGCCGGTGTCGCCCGGCCCCTCGACATCGTCGCCCGGTTCCTGGACCGGGCCGTCCCGATACTGTTCCACGTCGCTACGCCTATCGCACCTTCAGGGCCGAAAGAATGCGCCCGTCCCTCACCCGATCGCCCCGACGCCGCGCGCCGCGTCTTCGAACTTCGCCAGCACGACGTCGATCTGCTCATCGGTATGTTCCGCGCACAGCGAACAGCGCAACAGGTACGTGCCGGCCGGCGTGGCGGGCGGGCGGGCCATGTTGACGTAGACGCCGCCGTCGAGCAGCGCCTGCCACATCGCCACCGCCTGTTCCTGATCGTCCAGGATCACCGCGACGATCGCGCTGTCGGGGTTTTCGGTGCCCAGGCCCATGCCCATGCCCTTCAGCCCGCCGTGCAGCCGGCGGGCGTTGCTCCACAGACGTTCGCGCTTGGCCGTGGCGGTCATCAGCTTGCGGATCGATGCGGCGGCGGTGGCGACGACCGAAGGCGGTAGGCTCGCGGTGAAGATATAGGCGCGGCAGGCGAGGCG
>DASTLZ010000218.1:0-1794 GCA_035714425.1 Sphingomonas sp. | reverse complement strand
CCCGACGTCGCCGTCTTCCCCGGCTTCGACACCCGCCTGCGCCAGGCGATGGCGCGGGAGACGGAGATGTTCTTCGGCCACGTCCTGCGCACCAACCGCAGCGTGCTGGATTTCATCGCCGCGGATTACACCTTCCTCAATCAGCGGCTGGCCGAACATTACGGCATCCCCGGCGTCAGCGGCACCGCGATGCGCCGCGTCGCGCTCGATCCCGCCGGCCATCGTGGCGGCCTGCTCGGCCAGGCCAGCATCCTCACCGTCACCTCCTATGGCAACCACACGTCGGTGGTGAAACGCGGCAAGTGGATTCTCGACAACCTGCTCGCCGCGCCGCCGCCGCCGCCGCCCGCGGACGTGCCCGCGCTGCGCACCGTCCACGACGGCCGCCAGCTCAACGCGCGCCAGCAACTCGAATTGCACCGCACCTCGCCCGCCTGCGCCGCCTGCCACGTCAAGATGGACCCGCTGGGCTTTGCGCTGGAGAATTTCGATGCGATCGGCGCCTACCGGGTCGCCGATGCCGGCCAGCCGATCGACGTATCGGCAAAGATGCCCGACGGCACGACCTTCGCCGGCCTCACCGGGCTCCGGCGGATATTGCTGGCGCGCAAGGACGAATTCACCGCCGCCTTCACCGAACGGCTGCTCACCTATGCGCTCGCCCGCGGCGTCGGCCCGCGCGACATGCCCGCGATCCGCCGGATCACGCGGGCGACCGCGGCCGACGGCTATCGCATCCAGACGGTCGTGCGCGGCATCGTCGCCAGCGATCCCTTCCTGCTCAGACGGACACCCGACGACATGAAGCAACAGACGGCATCCACGCCCCTGGTGGCCATGACGAGAGCAAAAACCCGATGATCGTCCTGCGCAAGCCACTGCCCCGCCGCGCGATGCTGCGCGGGCTGGGGATCACGATGGCGCTGCCGCTGCTGGAAGCGATGATGCCTGCGGCAAAGGCGGCGGACATCGCCGCGCGCCCGAAACGCCTGCAGATATTCTATTCGCCCAACGGCATGATGATGGATCATTTCCGGCCGGCCGCGCAGGGCGGCGGGCTGGCGCTGCCCTCGACGCTGGAACCGCTGGCGCCGCACCGCGACTATATCAGCGTCATCAGCGGCCTGGGCCATCCCAGCGCCGACGCGCAGGGCGATCGCCCCGCCGGCCACGGCCGCTCCTGCCCCGCCTTTCTCACCGGCACGCATGTGAAGCAGACCGAAGGCACCGACATCCGCTGCGCGATCTCGGTCGATCAGGTCTTCGCCAATCACCTCGGCGACGCCACCCAGCTCAGCTCGCTCGAACTCGGCATCGATCAGGCCAGCCTGCTGGGCAGCTGCGACATCAACTACAGCTGCGCCTATACCAACGGCATCTCGTGGCGGAACCCGACCGTGCCGTTGCCGGTCGCGGTCAATCCGCGCGACGTGTTCGAACGCCTCTTCGGCGACGGCGAAGGGCTCGACGCGAACAGCCGGCTGGCGCAATTGCGCCGTCAGTCCAGTATCCTCGATTTCGTCATGGACGACACCGCCCGCCTCTCCGGCCGGCTCGGCGCGGGGGATCGCCACAAGCTGGCCGAATATCTCGAAGCCACGCGCGACATCGAACGCCGCATCCAGAAGACGATCGCGTCTGGGGCGTCGGGCGCGTCGGGCGCCTCGGGGGGCGACGGCGGCGTGCAGGCGGACGGCCTGCAACGCCCCGCCGGCATCCCGGATTCGTTCGACGCGCACGTCCGCCTGATGATCGATCTTCAGGTGCTGGCGATGCAGGCCGACATCACCCGCG
>DASTLZ010000217.1:0-6101 GCA_035714425.1 Sphingomonas sp. | reverse complement strand
GTCGGCCGGGTCGCGGGGGCGGGGGGGACGATCGTGATCGCGCCCAATGCCAATCCTGCGGTGATAAGGGAGGCGGCCTCGCGCGGGTTGGTCGCCATGCCGGGTATCGCCACCCCGACGGAAGCGTTCGCCGCTTTGGATGCAGGCGCTGCCGCGCTGAAATTGTTCCCGGCGGAAAGTTCGTCGCCGGCGGTGCTGAAGGCGATGCGCGCGGTGTTGCCGCCGACGACGCGCATCTTGCCGGTCGGTGGTATCGGGCCGGAGGTGGTCGGGGAATGGGCCGCGGCGGGTGCGGCCGGCTTCGGCCTGGGTTCGGCGCTCTACGCGCCGGGTCGCAGTGCGGCGGATGTCGGCGCGCGCGCGGCGGCGTTCGTCGCTGCGCTGGATCGATAGCTGCAGGCCGCCATCGCTTGCGTCAGATGGCGGAGAACAGCGGGATCAGGATGGTCGCCCAGCATGCCAGGGAGATCGGCACCGCGATCATCACGCCACGCATGAACGAATTGCCTTTCGCCACATCACTCTCCTTTGCCGAGCCTTGATGGGCCCTGACGTTAACCATGTTGCATTGTACGTAATGAACAGCGCAATGCAAGGTTCCGTAAACGCCAAGTTCAGCCGGGTCAGCCGAGTTTCGGCCCGGCGCAGCCCCGCACCGCGCCGGCCGCGCGAACGGCGGCGATGGTCGGCCAGCCGTTGACCGCCATCATCAGGTCCGCTTCCGCAAGAATGCTGCGCAACACATGCGCGCATCCGTCCGCGCCGCCGATCGCCAGGCCATAGCTATAGGGCCTGCCGATGCCGACCGCCCGTGCGCCGATGGCCAGCGCCTTCACCACGTCGGTGCCGGATCGGACGCCGGAATCGAACAGCACCCACCCTGGACATAGCCCAGTACCGAAGGCGACATCGCCGCGGCGGCGCGCGCGCGCAGCCCGGCGAAATCCACCGGCCATGTCGGCGTGACGCCGCTCAGCCAGCGAAATAGATCGCATTGTGATAATCGCCGTAACGGCCCATGCGTGCCGTCCTTCCCGGGTCAATGCCGCTTGCGTGGGATCAGGTGCAGCACGCCCGCCACCAGCGCGCCGACGACCAGCCCGACGATACCGGCGCACAGCGCCCCCACGGCCCAGCCCAACAGCCCGCCGACGCCCGCCACATGCGCCACGCTTTCGCTCGCGGCATGGACCAGATGCGCCGGCGCGGCGATGCCATAGGTCTCCAGCCCGTGGATCAGGATGCCGCCGCCGACCCAGATCATCGCGGCGGTGCCGATGATGGCCAGCGCGCGCAGCACGATCGGCATGCCCTTCACCAACCCGCGGCCGATCGCCTGCGCCACCGCCGACGATCGCTTGGCGAGGTGCAGGCCGACGTCGTCCGCCTTCACGATCGCCGCGACCACGCCGTAGACGCCGATGGTGATCCCGACCGCGACGATCGCCAGCACCACCGCCTGTTCGACCAGCGGCTTTGTGGCGACGTCGTTCAGTGCGATCGCCATGATCTCCGCCGACAGGATCAGGTCGGTGCGCACCGCGCTGTCGACCTTTTGCTGTTCCAATGCGGCGGCGTCCGTCGCCGTCACGTCCGCCTGTTCGCCGTGGCCACCGCCCAGCGCCTCGATCACCTTTTCGGCGCCCTCGAAACACAGATACGTGCCGCCCGCCATCAGCAGCGGGGTGAGCAGCCACGGCGCGAACGCGCTCATCGCCATGCCGGCGGGCAGCAGGACTATCAGCTTGTTGCGGATCGATCCCATCGCGATCTTGGCGATGATCGGCAGTTCGCGTGCGGGGCTGAGCCCGACGACGTAGCGCGGGGTGACCGCGGCATCGTCGATCACGACGCCCGCCGCCTTCACGCCCGCCCTGCTCGCCGCCGCCCCGACATCGTCCAGCGACGCCGCGGCCATCTTTGCGATGCCCGCCACGTCGTCCAGCAGCGCGACCAATCCTGATGCCATCCGATTCGTCTCCCTTTCGCCTCGGCTCGGCGGAATTGTTGATCCGTATCAGTGTCTTGATGGCCATCGGCAGCCACGCAAGACGGAACAGGATCGCCGTGCCTTCGCTTTAGCAGCGGACGCCACAACGGAAAGACCGCGATGTCCGACCCAATGGAGCCGCAGACCGACGACGCGCCGGTAGCCACCGCGAAACACGGCGATTCCGCCGCGCTGTTCGGCGATGCCCTGCCCGATGCGAAGGGCAACACCATCCTGGCCCGGTCGATCACGATCAACCGGCCGCTGGCGGAGGTCTTCGGCTATTTCCGTGATTTCTCGAAGCTGCCGACGTTCATGGAAAACGTCGTCTCCATCGACATCTACGATCCGCTGCGCTCGCATTGGGTGGTCAAGGCGCCGGGCGGCCGCACCGTCGAATGGGATGCGCGGATCACCGACGAGGCCGACGGGCGCTTCATCGCCTGGACGTCAGATCCCGGCGCCGACGTCGCCAATTCGGGCCGCGTGGATTTCCGCGATGCCGGCGAACGCGGCACCGTCGTCACCGCCACCATCCTCTACGATCCGCCCGCCGGCATCATCGGCAAGGTGATCGCCAAGATGTTTCAGCGCGAACCCGGCATTCAGGCCCGGCGCGACCTGCGGCGGCTCAAGCAATTGCTGGAAGCCGGCGAGATCGCGACCGCGGCACGCACGAAGGCGCAGCACGAGAAGGATTCCTGATGCGCGCGCTCACCTGGCACGGCAAGCACGACGTCCGCATGGAAACCGTGGACGATCCGGAGATCATCAACCCGCGCGATTGCATCATCAAGGTTACCTCCACCGCGATCTGCGGGTCGGACCTGCATCTGTACGACGCGTACATCCCCACGCTGCAAGCCGGCGACATCCTCGGCCACGAATTCATGGGCGAAGTGGTGGAGGTCGGCGCGAGGTCGACGCTCAAGAAGGGCCAGCGCGTCGTCGTGCCCTTCACGATTTCGTGCGGCGCCTGCTATCATTGCAGCAAGCACCAATATTCCGCCTGCGACAACGGCCTGCCCGCCGACAATCAGGATATCGCACAGGAATTGTACGGCCAGCCGATGGCCGGGCTGTTCGGGTACAGCCACATGACCGGCGGCTATGCCGGCGGTCAGGCGGAATATGTCCGCGTGCCGTTCAGCGATGTCGGCCCGATCGTGGTGCCCGAGGGCGTCGAGGACGACAAGGTGCTGTTCCTGTCCGACATCCTGCCCACCGGCTGGCAGGCGGCGGAATATGCGCAGATCGAACCTGGCGACACCGTCGCCGTCTGGGGCTGCGGCCCGGTCGGGCTGTTCGCGATCCAGTCCGCGTTCCTGATGGGCGCCGAACGCGTGATCGCGATCGATCATTTCCCCCACCGCCTGAACCTGGCCCGCAAATTCGGCGCGGAGGCGATCAATTTCGAGGAAACCGCGACCTATGACGCGCTGATGCAGATGACCGGCGGCATCGGCCCCGATGCCGTCATCGACGCGGTCGGCCTGGAAGCGCACGGCCTGTTCGTCGACAATGTGATCGACCAGATCAAGGCGTCGTCCTTCCTGGGGACCGATCGCCCCCATTCGATCCGTCAGGCGATCATGGCGTGCCGCAAGGGCGGGCGGGTGTCGATGCCCGCGGTCTACGGCGGCTTCGTCGACAAGTTTCCGCTCGGCGCCTTCATGGAAAAAGGGCTGACGCTGAAGACCGGCCAGACGCACGTGCAGCATTATATGCCCGGCCTGCTCAACGCGATCATGGACGGCAAGATCGATACCGAATTCCTGATCTCGCACCGCCTGCCGCTGGAGCAGGCGCCGCAGGGGTACAAGATGTTCAAGGACAACCAGAACGAAGTGACCAAGGTCGTGTTGAAGACCGACATGGTCGCGGCTTGAGGAGAATTACGATGGCTGACACATTCGCGATCATCACCGGTGCATCGACCGGCATCGGCTTCGAACTGGCGACGCTCGCCGCAAAGAACGGCTACGACATATTGGTCGTCGCCAACGAACCGCTGATCGACGCGGCGGCGCAGGATTTCCGCCAGTTCGGCACCGAGGTGCAATCGGTCAACGCCGATCTGTCGACGATCGAGGGCGTCGATACATTGCTGTCGGCGGCCGGCGGGCGGCGCGTCGACCTGTTGTGCGCCAATGCCGGCCACGGCCTGGGCCGCGCGTTCCTGGATCAGGACGTGCAGGATTGGCGTCTGGTCGTCGACACCAACATCACGGGCACGCTCTATCTGCTGCAAAAGGTGCTGCGCGAGATGGTGGCGCGCGACGAAGGCAAGGTGCTCGTGACCGGATCGATCGCCGGCTACATCCCCGGCGCGTTCCAGGCGGTGTACAATGGGTCGAAGGCGTTCATCGACAACTTCGTCGTCGCGATCCAGAACGAGATCAAGGAGTCGAAGGGCGTCACCATCACCAACCTGATGCCGGGACCCACCGACACCGAGTTCTTCGCGCGCGGCGACATGCTCGACACCGACATCGGCACCGATCCCAAGAAGGACGATCCGGCCAAGGTGGCGCAGGACGGATGGGACGCGCTGATGGCGGGCAAGGCCAATGTGGTGTCCGGCTGGAAGAACAAGGTGCAGGCCGCCGTCGCCAACGTCACGCCCAACGCCGTGCTGGCCGAACGCCACCGCGCGATGGCCGAACCCGGCACGGCCGACGAATGACCGGCGACAAGAAGGAGACAGGACGATGATGAAGATGCTTTCCCCACGCTGGCCGGCGATGGCCGCGGCGGCGCTGGCGCTGGTCCCCGCTGCCGCGGCGGCGCAGGCGCCGATGACGGCGGCGCAATATGTGAAGCGCGCCGGCGCCAGCGACCTGTACGAGCGCCGCTCCAGCATGCTGGTGATGCGCTCCACCAACGATCGTGTCCGCGATTTCGCCAACATGATGATCCGCGATCACGACAAGAGCACGCGGCAGGTGACATCCGCCGCCCGCCAGGCGCGGCTCGATCCGGGCAAGCCGATGCTGGAACCCCGACAGACGCGGATGCTGGCGCGATTGCGCGCGGTCAGCGGCGCCCGGCGCGACCGATTGTACGTGACGCAGCAGCGCACCGCCCACCGCATGGCGCTCGACCTGCACCGCAGCTACGCGGCCGGCGGGGCGGCGCGGCCGTTGAAGCTGGTCGCCACCAACGTCGTGCCGGTCGTGCGCCATCACCTCGACATGCTCGACCGCATGTAAGTGTGCAAAAGAGGGGGTGGCCGCCAGACGCAGCCGCCCCCCTCATTCCTCGACCAGATCTTCCAGCAGCGCGCGCACGCGCTCCGCGCGCTCGGTCGCATCGGCGATCCGCTCGGACAGCAGCCACCGGCCTCCCTTCGCCTCCAGCCCGTCGGGCGCTTCGCCGCTTTTGCGCGGGGTCAGCGCGATGGCGGCGGGCCCGGCGTCGATCCGCACGATGCCCGCGCCCCGCGCCAGGGCGCTGATACGGTGCAGATCGATCAGCCGCCGTGCGTCGTCCGGCACCGCGCCGAATCGGTCCTCCAGTTCCTCCTCGAACGCATCCAGCGCCGCCACCTCGCGCAGCCGCGCCAACCGGCCGTAGAGCGACAGCCGCACGTCTTCCTCGGGTATCCAATCGTCCGGCAGCCGTCCGGCCATTTCCAGGTGCAGCGCCGGCGCCCATTCGTCGATCGTCTCGCCGCGCGCTTCGCGCAAGGCTAGCCCCAGCAGATATTGGTACAGGTCGACGCCGATCAGCTTCATGTGCCCGGCCTGCGCCTCGCCCACCAGATCGCCCGCACCGCGCAGGTCCAGGTCGCGCGCGCTGATCGCAAAGCCGGCGCCCAGCCGGTCGAACGCCTGCAAGGTGCGCAGCCGTTTCAGCGTGGCCGGCGCGATCGCCGCATCGCCGGCGGTCAGCAGCAGGATCTGTCCGCGCCGGCCGCCGCGCCCCACCCGGCCGCGCAATTGGTGCAGCTGCGACAGGCCGAAGCGGTCGGCGTGGTGGACGATCATCGTGTTCGCGCGCGGCACGTCCAGCCCCGCTTCGATGATGTTCGTCGCCAGCAGCACGTCGCCGTCGCCGCCCGCGAACACCACCATCGCCTCGTCGATCTCGGCCGGTGGCATCTTGCCGT
>DASTLZ010000216.1:0-2890 GCA_035714425.1 Sphingomonas sp. | reverse complement strand
CGCGGCTCGACCGGCTCGACCTGTCGTTCCTGAACGCGCTGATCCCCAATCTGGGGCTGGCGGGGCAAGCGACCGGCAGCCTGGATTTCGCGCAAGCGACCAGCAGCAGCTTTCCGACCGCGGATGCGCGCGTGACGGTGCGCAATTTCCAGCGCACCGGGCTGGCCGCGGTGTCGCAGCCGCTGGACGTGGTGTTCGCCGGCACGCTCGATCCGTCGGGCGGGCAGGCGCGCGCGCTGGTCCAGCGCGGCGGCAATGTCGTCGGCCGGATGGTCGCGACGTTGAACCCGCTGCCGCCGGGGGCGGGGGCATGGTCGACGCGGCTGCTGGCCGCGCCGCTGGGCGGTGGCGTGCGGTATAACGGGCCGTCGGCGTTGCTGTTCAGCCTGGCGGCGTTGCCCAACCAGCAGTTGAGCGGGCCGATCGCATTGGCCGCCGATTTCTCCGGCCAGGTGCGTGCGCCGCGGATCAACGGGCTGATCCGCGCGGACAATCTGACGTATGACAATGAGACCTATGGCACGCGGCTGTCGCAGATGCGGATCGCGGGGCGCTTCACCAACGATCGGCTGGAAATCACGCAGCTGAACGCGCGTGCCGGCAGCGGCACGGTGCAGGCGCAGGGCTCGATCGGGCTGGCGGCGAACAGCGGCTTCCCGATCGATTTTCGCGCGACCCTGAACAATGCGCAACTGGCGCGCAGCGACGCGCTGGGTGCGACGGCGACGGGCAACATCCGCCTGACCAACGGCGCACAAGGCGGCCTGATCCAGGGCGAGCTGACCATCCCCAACGCGCGATATGCGATCATTCGGCAGGGGCAGGCCGAAGTCCCCGAGCTGACCGGCGTGCGCCGGCGCAGCCAGATCGTCGTCGTACGGCCGACCGATCGGCCGGCGCCGCCACCGCCCGCGGGCAATTTCAAGCTCGACATCCGGGTGCGCGCGCAGAACCAGCTCTTCGTGTCGGGCATGGGCCTGGAATCCGAATGGAGCATGGACCTGCGCGTCGGCGGGACGAACGTTGCGCCGGTCATTACCGGCGGCCTGGACCTGGTGCGTGGTACGTATAGCTTTGCCGGCAAGCGTTTCGATGTGACGCGCGGGACGATCCGCTTCCGCGGCGGGATGCTGACCGATCCGGATATCAACATCCAGGCGTCGACGACGGTCAACGGCATCACCGCCGTGATCGGCATCACCGGCACCGGCCAGCGGCCGCAGATCAGCTTCACATCGACCCCGGCCTTGCCGCAGGACGAAGTGCTCAGCCGCCTGCTGTTCGGTGCCAGCCCGGAGAATCTGTCGGCGACCGAGGCGCTGCAACTGGCGTCCGCGCTCAATTCGCTGCGCGGATCGGGCGGCGGCGGGCTGAACCCGCTGGGCAAGCTGCGCTCCGCCACGGGCTTCGACCGGCTGCGCATCCTGGGCGCCGACGAAGCGACCGGGCGCGGATCGAGCCTGGCGGCGGGCAAGTACATCTCGAAGAACATCTATGTCGAGATCGTGACCGACGCGCGCGGCTTCACCGCGACGCAGCTGGAAGTGTCGCTGACCAAGGCGCTGAGCGTGCTGTCGTCGACGGGATCGTTTGGGGGGTCCAACGCCACGCTGCGCTATTCGCGGGATTATTGAGGACATCCCGAAGCGGCGGCGATAGGTTCCGTTCTGCAACCGACGCAATGTCGGGCAGGAGGATGGCGATGGAGCATTTCGACGTAATCGTGGTCGGCGCCGGCCTGTCGGGCGTCGGGGCCGGCTATCACCTCCAGACGCGCTGCCCGAACAGAAGCTACGTGATCCTGGAGGGGCGCGAGGCGCTGGGCGGGACGTGGGATCTGTTCCGCTATCCCGGCGTGCGATCCGATTCGGACATGCACACGCTGGGCTTCGCCTTCCATCCGTGGACGCAGGCGAAGTCGATGGCCGACGGCCCCGCGATCCGCGACTATATCGCCGAGACTGCGCGGACCTATGGCGTCGATCGCCATATCCGCTATCGCCACAGGATCGAGCGCGCGGCATGGTCGACGCCCGACGCGCGCTGGACGGTGGAGGGGCAGGGACCGGACGGGCCGATCGCCTTCACGTGCAACTTCCTGGCGATGTGTTCGGGCTATTACGATTACGCCAAGGGCTATGCGCCGGATTTCGCCGGAATCGCGCAGTTCGAGGGGCGGGTGGTGCATCCGCAATTCTGGCCCGACGATCTGGATCATGCGGGAAAGCGCATCGTCGTGATCGGCAGCGGCGCGACCGCGGTGACGCTGGTGCCGGAAATGGCGAAGACGGCAGCGTCGGTGACGATGCTGCAACGATCGCCGACCTATGTCGTGTCGCGCCCGGCGCAGGATGCGGTGGCAAATTGGCTGCGCGCGAAGCTGCCGGCGAAAGCGGCTTATGGCATCACCCGGTGGAAGAACGTGCTGGTGGGCATGTTTTTCTTCCGCATGGCGCGCAGCCGGCCGGCCAAGGTGAAGGCACGGATGATCGGAATGGTGCGCGATCACCTCGGCCCCGAATATGACGTCGCGACCCATTTCACGCCGCGCTACAATCCCTGGGACCAGCGGGTCTGCCTGGTGCCCGATGCCGATCTGTTCGGTGCGATCAAGGCCGGGCGCGCGGACGTGGTGACCGACACGATCGACACGTTCGTCGCACAAGGCGTGCGGCTGTCGTCGGGCCGGACGCTGCCCGCGGACATCGTCGTCACCGCGACCGGGCTGGAACTGAAGATGGCCGGCGGGGTGACGTTCACCATCGACGGCGCCCCCGTCGATCTGGCGACCAAGCTGCATTACAAGGGCATGATGTATGCCGACGTGCCGAACCTGGCGACGACGTTCGGCTATACCAACGCATCGTGGACGCTGAAGGCGGACCTGACC
>DASTLZ010000215.1:0-12639 GCA_035714425.1 Sphingomonas sp. | reverse complement strand
CGCAGCACCGCTACTCAGGCCGCGTTCGGGTTCGGCCGGGCCGGCATACCGATGCGGGTGAGATACGCGTCAGGGTCGAACATCGGGACCTCATCGGACCCGTGGAGCGATCATGCAAGGACACCCGCGTCGTTGAAGAGTTGCTAAACGATCCGCCGCGCATCGTCACGCCGGCTGTCCCAGCTGGGCCCCGGCCTTCGCCGGGGTGGTACGAAGGGGTGCCCAACCAACACCCACCCCGGCGAAGGCCGGGGCCCAGTCGGGGGACGCCCGGAAGGGAACACCCGCCCTCCGCCAGCCCCACAACCTCCCGCAGCCATTCAAGCCGCGAACGCCTCCGCCTCCACCGCATACAGCACGCCCGCATCGGCGGTCGCCGCGGCTTCCAGGCCCAGCGCTTCGGGGACGATCTGCTCTAGATAGAAACGAACCGCCGCCCGCTTCATCTCGGCGAACGTGTCCGCCCCTTCGGTCGCGCCACCCTCGCGTTCCATCAGCCAGCCGCAGGTGGCGACCGACACCATCGTCAGGAACGGATAGCTCGCAGCCAGCTTGTCGTCCGCGTCCGCCGTCGCCAGCCGCCGCCCGACGGCTTCGCACGCATCGACCAGCGACAGCAGCCGGCGGTCCTTCGCCTCGCTCCGGATGTCGGCGATCAGCCGCGCGAACGCCCCGCCATTGTCGAGCGCCAGCTTGCGCCCGACCAGATCGGCGGCCTGGATGCCGTTGGTCCCTTCGTAGATCGGCGTGATCCGCGCATCCCGAAAGAATTGCGCCGCGCCCGTCTCCTCGACATAGCCCATTCCGCCGTGCACCTGAATGCCCAGCGAAGCGACTTCGTTGCCGATGTCGGTCGCATGCGCCTTGGCCAGCGGCGTTACCAGTTCCAGCCGGTTCTTCGCGCCCGGCGCGTCCATCCCCGCCCGGTCGACCTGCCCCGCCGCATAATAGACCAGCGCGCGCGCGGCTTGCGTCTGCGCCTTCATGCGCAACAGCATGCGCCGCACGTCGGGATGTTCGACGATGCGCACCGATGCCTTGTCCGCCGAACCCGCGCGCGGCGATTGCACCCGGTCCAGCGCATAGGCGACCGCCGCCTGCGTCGCGCCCTCGGCGATCTGCACGCCCTGCAGCCCGACGTTCAGCCGCGCATTGTTCATCATCGTGAACATCGCGCGCATGCCGGCATGTTCGGGGCCGATCAGCTCGCCGATGCAATCGCCGTCGTCGCCGAAGCTCAACACGCAGGTCGGCGATGCGTGCAGGCCCATCTTGTGTTCGATCGACACCACGCGCACGCCGTTCGCCGCGCCGGGCGTGCCGTCGGCGTTCAGTCGGTATTTAGGCACGAGGAACAACGATATGCCGCGCGTGCCGGCGGGCGCATCGGGGGTGCGCGCCAGCACCAGGTGGACGATGTTCTCGGCCATGTCATGGTCGCCGAACGAGATGTAGATCTTCGTGCCGCGGATCGACCATTTGCCGTCCCCCAGCGGGGTGGCGACGGTGCGCAGCGCGCCGACATCCGATCCCGCCTGCGGCTCCGTCAGGTTCATCGTGCCGGTCCACGCGCCGGTCGCCAGATGCGGCAGGTACAGCGCCTGCTGCTCCGCGCTGCCATGATGCTGCAACGCCTCGATCGCGCCGACCGTCAGGGTGGGGCACAGCGCGAACCCCATGTTCGCCGCGCCCAGCGTTTCCAGCACCGCCGTCTGGATCGCGAACGGCAGGCCCTGTCCGCCGAATGCCTCCGGCACGCCGATCGTGCCCCAGCCGCCCTCGACATAATCCTTGTACGCCTGCACGAAGCCGTCGGGCATCACCACGCCGTCGGGCGTCCATTTCGCGCCCACCGTGTCGCCGATCCGCGCCAGCGGCGCCCACACGCCCGTCGCGAATTGCCCCACCCCTTCCAGCACCGCGTCGACGACATCGCCGGACGCGGCGGCGAAGCGTTCGGTCGCGGCCAGTTCGCCGATGCGGACGATCTGGTCGAGGACGAAGCGCTGTTCGCGGACGGGGGCGGTGAAGGGCATTGGCATCCTCTTTGCGTCGGGTTTCGCATCGTTATAGGGGCTGGCGATGCACGATCCAAATGCCCGTATCTGCCCCTACGGCCCGGCCACACTCGCCGATGCCGCCGTCGCGATCCTGATGGGCGATATCGTCGCGGTGCCGACCGAGACGGTCTACGGATTGGCCGCCGACGCGACTCGCAGCGACGCGGTGGCCAAGATTTATGCGGCAAAAGGCCGCCCAGCGTTCAACCCGCTGATCGTCCATGTCATGGACCTGGCCGGTGCCGAACGCCTCGCCATCTTCGACGCGGACGCCCGCGCGCTCGCCGCCGCTTTCTGGCCCGGCCCGCTGACGCTGGTCCTGCCGCTGCGCCAGGATGCCGGGATCGCCCCCGCGGTCACCGCCGGCCTGCCGACGATCGCGCTGCGCGTGCCGGCGCACCGCGCGATGCAGGCGCTGATCGGCGCCACGTCCCGCCCGCTCGCCGCCCCATCCGCCAATGCCAGCAACGCGATCAGCCCGACGAGTGCGGCGCATGTCCTGGCCAGCCTGGGCCACACCGCACCGCTGATCCTGGACGACGGCCCGTGCGCGGCCGGCCTGGAATCGACGATCGTCGCCGGCCGCATGATCCTGCGCCCCGGCCCGATCACCACCGAACGGATCGCGGCGCTGTTCCCGGTGGACATCGCGCCCGCATCCCAACGCGTAACCGCCCCAGGCCAGCTCGCCAGCCACTATGCCCCCCGCAAACCCCTGCGCCTGAACGCCTTGCAAGCGAGCGCGGACGAATGGCTGATCGGCTTCGGCGCGATCGCAGGCGACGACACGTTGTCCGAAGGAGGCGACCTGACCGAAGCCGCCGCCGCGCTGTTCCACGCCCTCCACCAGGCCGATGCCTCACCCCAGCCCCGCATCGCGGTCGCCCCCATACCGGACGACGCCCTCGGCGCCGCGATCAACGACCGGTTGCGCAGAGCCGCGTTCAGCCACGCGAAGAAATAACCTCCATCCACGCGTAGGCTGGCAAGAACGCATCGCCACTCCGCGCCCTCCGCGCCTCTGCGCGAACCGATGACCGGCTCGCCTCCCCACCCTCAGAAGAACAGCTTGCGCACCGTCACCCGCACCGTGCGGCCCAGCGGATCGATATAGCCCGGCTGGTACGTCGTCGGCACCACGCCGGCTTCGTCGGTCACCCGCTGGCGGGTGTTGGCGATGTTGTCGACGCCGACGACCAGGCGCAGGCCGCGGACCCAGGGGTGTTTCTTCACCAGGTCCAGCCGCTGGCCGAAATCGGCGAACAGCCGCACGTTCGCGGTCGCCAGGCTGCCAAAGTTCAGCGTGCCGGTGGAGCTTGCCGCCGACGTGCCGCCGATCACCCGCGTGCCGCTGGCATAATCGGCGGAGAAGCGCACGCCGATGCCGTTGTTCGAATATCCCGCCTGCGCTTCCAGTTCGTGGCGCGGCTGCCCGCCGCTCTGGCCGATGGCGTCGCCGCGCAGCAGGTCCAGCGCGGGGCCGCCATCGGCGACAAGCACGCGGTCGCTGAAATGCCACGTATGGTACAGCGCGAATTGCAGCCGCCCGCCCCCGCCGCCCGGGCCGCCGAAGCCTCCACGGCCGCCGCCGCCGCCAAAGCCGCCGCCGCGCCCGCCACCACCGCCCTCACCCGGCGCTCCACCGGGGGGCGGACCACCGTCGCCACCGCGGCGAACGCCGCCGGGTGGGCGCAGGCCCTCGAACGGATTGGGCCCGGTGCCCGCGCGAAACGCTTCGATCTGCTTTTGAATATTGGACTTCAGCGGCAACGACAGGTTGAAGCCATAGCGCAGCTCCGATCGCTCGCTGCGCGCGAAATTGATCGGCCGCTGATCGATGCTCAGCAGATTACGGTCGACGTCGCGGGTGAACCGGCTGCCGAACGCGTCCTCGATCGCCGCCGTCGCCGCGGGGAAGCTGACGATCGGATCGTCGGTATGCGCCGATATGTAATTGGCGGTGAAGGTCAGGTCGGTCTTCGCGCGCGGCTTGATCGTCAGGCCCAGCTTCATCGTATGGCTGGACTGCGCGTTCAACGCCGGGTTGCCGCCGCTGATCGTCGTCACCGTCGCGGTCGTGCCGCGGGTATAATCGAACACGCGGACGTTCGGCGTGGTGATCGACGGATTGCCCAGCTGCTGCGCGGTCGGCGCCTGATCCTGGTCGGTCACCGATGCGATCACGCGGATCGCCTCGATCGGCGACCAGTTCACACCATATCCCAGCGTCTTGAGCGTCCCGAAATCGCTCAGCTGGTCGATCGCGACATTGCCGTTGATCGACAGATTGCCGATCCCCGCCAACACCGCGCGCCCACGGCTGGCGATCGGCAGGTCGACGTTCAGCTGGCCGTTGACGGTATCGCGCGATACGCGCCCGCCGGTCGTGAGGGCGGCGCTGGTCGCGGTGCCGACACGATAGGCGCTGCTGTCGAAATCGAGCGTATCGGCGCCGATCCGAAGCGATGTGGAGACCGGGCCTGCCGGCAATTGCGCCAGCGTGCCGTTGACCAGCGCGTCCAGCCCACCGGTGCTGGACGTCGAACGCGCACGGTTGGCCGCAGCCGGGCCGATCTCGTTCGGCCCCAGCACGCCCAGGATATTGGCGGTCGGATCGCCCGCCGCCAATCGCGCGCGGAACGCGGCATCGTCGACGCCGGTATCGGTGAAGGTTCGGCTTTCGACCCGGTCGTAATTGCCGGTGACGTTCCACCGCCACGCGCTGCCCGCGCCGAAATCGCCGCTCACCGTGCTGCCCAGATGCGCGGTCGTCGATTGCGCACGCTGGCGCAGCGGCTCGCCCGCGTCGATCGCGCGCACGATGGTGCCGTCGGTCGTCGTCGGCAGGCCGAACTGGCCCACGCTGTCGCTGGTCGCGATGCTGCCGTTCAGCGTCGCCTGCGCACGCCCCACCGGACGGGCATAGACGCCGTTGGCAGTGAACGCGCTGGTCGCGGGCAGCAACGTGCGGAACCGCGCCTGGTCGATCGGCGCACCGTTCGCGCCGACTGCCCCCGCCGTCTGCGTGCCGGCAGGCGTGACGATCCCGCGCTCCGCCTCGGTCAATGCGCTGGCGGCGTCATATTCCAGGTGGACGCTGGCGCGGGTGTCGCGCGCGATGTTGACCAGGTCCAGCTTGCCTTCGGGCGCGTTGCGGCCGCCTTGCGTGGCGAGCCGGTCGCTCGCCTCGACCGTCGCCGCGCGAAAGCGGCGGCGCAGCACGAAATTCACCACGCGCTGGTCGGCGCGATAGCCGTATTTCAACGCGACTTCCTCGGGCAGGATGTCGACGCGCGCGATCGCCTCGGTCGGCAGGTCGCGAATTTCCTGAAAACCCGAAATCCGCCGCCCGTTCAGCAGCACGACTGGCTGGCCCCCGCTGCCGCGCCCGCTGGTCGTCTGCGGGGCCAGTTCGTTGAGCAGGTCGGCGACGGAGCTGACGCCATAAGACCGGATGTCGGCGGGGCTCAGCTGCACTTCGGGTGGAATGTCGCCGATGACCGCGCCGGGCTGCACCCGCGTGCCGCGCACGACGATCTCGGCACCTTCGGTTTCTTCTTCCTCGCCCGCCTCCGCCTGGGCTGCCGTTGGCGACGCGGTGGTCGGCGCTGCCTGTGCTGCCTGCGCGGACGCCACTGTCGGGGCCACAAGAGGCGGCGCCAGCGCCACGATGATGCCAAAGGCCTTACGCATGTTCATGTCCCGAAATCGCCATGCGCCCCGCTAATCGGCAATTGTCGCAAGATTATGCCGTGATCGGGGCCACCCGGCGGATCAGCGCAGGCTGACTCGTCCGCCCGCGTGACGCTCCAGCCGCCCTGCGAGTTCCAGTTCGAGCAACACCATCTGGACGATGGCGGGCACCAGATCGGCCTGGCGGACCAGTTCGTCGACCGCCACCGGCACCGGGCCGAGCAGATCGGCGAGGCGCGTGCGATCCGTGTCACGCGCATCTTCGGGCGGTGGCCCGTCGAAGCGGCCGGCCGGCGATCGCACCGCGCGCGCGTCGATCGGGCGCACCTGTTCCAGCACGTCGGCCGCGGTCTGCACCAACGTCGCGCCCTCGCGGATCAACAGATTGCACCCTTGCGCACGCGGATCGAGCGGACTGCCGGGCACCGCCATCACCTCGCGGCCCGCTTCCGCCGCCAGCCGCGCGGTTATCAGCGACCCGGATTTCGGTGCCGCCTCGACCACCACGGTGCCGGTCGAAAGCCCGGCGATGATGCGGTTGCGGTACGGGAAATGGCGCGCGCGCGGCTCCGTGCCGGGGGGTTGTTCGGCGATCAGCAACCCTTCGCGCGCGACGCGTTCCTGAAGGTCGCGGTTCTCCGGCGGGAAGGCGATGTCGATCCCGCTGGCGATCACGCCCGCCGTCGCGCCAGCCCCCAACGCGCCGACATGCGCCGCGGTGTCGACGCCCCGCGCCAGCCCGGAAACCACCGTCACGCCCTGATCCGCCAAGCCATGTGCCAGTTCGCGCGCGAAGCGGCAGGCGGCAGCCGATGCGTTGCGCGCACCGACGATGGCGACCGACAGCCGCGACGCCAGCGCCACGTCGCCGCGCACGATCAGCGCGGGCGGTGCGTTCTCGATCTCCGCCAGCAGCGGCGGATACTCCAGGTCGCCGACGAACAGATAGCGCGCGCCCAGCCGCGCCGTCGCCACCATTTCGCGCGCCACCGCCGCTTCGTCGCACACCCGCACGCCCGCTCCCCCGCCACGCTGGGCCAGCATCGGCAAGGCCGCCAGCGCACGCTCCGCGTCGCCGAAGCGGCTCAGCAGCTGGCGGTAAGTGACCGGGCCGATGCCCGGCGTGCGGATCAGGCGAAGCCGTGCCCTTGCCGCATCATCCACGCGCGCCGCCGATGCGCGGCTCGCTGCCGTCAAGGAGCCTTTCCAGATTGGCGCGATGCTTCCACACCACGATCAGCGCGAACGCGAGCAACGGCAGCACGATATCGAACCGGTCGAGCAATGCCGCCGCCACCGGCGCGCTGATCGCCGCCGCCAGGCCGGCCAGCGAGGATATGCGCAAGGTCGCCAGCAGCCCGAGCCAGACGACCCCATAGACGATGCCGACCGGCCAATGCAGCGCCAGCACGATGCCCATCAGCGTGGCCACCCCCTTGCCGCCGCGAAAACGCAGCCAGACCGGATAGCAATGCCCGACGAAAGCGCCGATCGCCGCCAATATGCCGTCGCCCGGTGCCAGGTGCTCGACCAACAGCACCGCGGCCGTACCCTTCAGCAGATCGAGCAGCAGGGTCGCCGCGGCCAGTCCCTTGCGGCCGGTGCGCAGCACGTTGGTCGCGCCGATGTTGCCCGATCCGACCGCGCGCAGGTCGCCCGCCCCGCCGATCCGCGTCAGGATGACGCCGAACGGGATCGAGCCGAGTAGATACCCGACGAGCAACGCCATCAACGGGGCGGACCAGATCACTTGGGACTGCAACGTGTCGATACCCCCCTCTGCGATCGTAATAGGAACACTTGCCCTCCCCCACAACATGGATCAAGTTTCCTGGAGCGGAGGCATGAGCTACATCATGGCGCGATGAGCGACCCGCGGCCGATCCTGTTCTTCGATTCCGGTGTCGGCGGGTTGTCGGTCGCCGGTCCGGCGCGGCGCGCGGTCCCGCGCGCCGGCTTCGTCTATGTCGCTGACTCGGCAGGCTTTCCCTATGGCACCCGTACCGAAGCGGAGATCGCGGTGCGGGTGCCCGCGCTGCTTGGCCGGCTGGCGGAACGGTTCCGGCCGCGCCTGATCGTGATCGCGTGCAACACCGCCTCCACCATCGCCCTGCCCGCGGTGCGCGCCGCGCTCGACGTGCCCGTCGTAGGCACCGTCCCCGCGATCAAGCCCGCCGCGGCGCTCAGCCAAACCCGAACGATCGGCGTGCTGGGCACCGATGCGACGGTGCGGCAGGGCTATGTGGACGATCTCGCCGCGCGCTTTGCCAGCGATTGCACCGTCGTCCGCCACGGGTCCGCAGCATTGGTCGAACTGGCGGAGGCCAAGCTGCGCGGCGAAGCGACCGATCCGGGCGCCTATCGCGCGGTGCTCGCGGGGCTGCTCGGTCGTCCCGGTGGCGACGCGATCGACGTCGTGGTCAACGCCTGCACCCACTTCCCGCTGGTCGAGCCCGAGCTTGCCGCCGCCGCTCCGCGCCCCTTGCGCTTCGTCGATGGCGCCGGGGGCATCGCGCGGCGCATCGCGGCACTGACCCACGAACAGGATTGGCCCGATCGTCCACCCGCCGGCGTCGCGGTGTTCACGTCGCTCGGCGCGCGCGAACGGGCGCTGGCGCCCGCTCTGGCAGCACGCGGGTTCCCGACATTGGCGGGACTTTAGCGCCGGTTCGCTTGCGACACCCCCCGATATGGCCCAAAGCGCGGGGAAATGAGGAGAGAGGCTATGGCGCAGGCGTATATCGTCGAAGCAGTCCGCACGGCCGGCGGCCGACGTGGCGGGCGGCTCGCGGGTTGGCACCCGGCGGACATGGCCGCCGCGACGCTGGACGCGATCGTCGATCGCTCCGACATCGATCCGGCGGCGGTCGAAGACGTCATCATGGGCTGCGTCAGCCAGGGCGGCGAACAGGGCTTTCAGGTCGGCCGCGGTGCGGTGCTGGCCTCGAAACTCCCGCAAAGCGTGCCAGCGGTCACCATCGATCGCCAATGCGGCAGCTCGCAACAGGCGATCCAGTTCGCCGCGCAAGCGGTGATGAGCGGCACGCAGGACGTGGTGATCGCCGCCGGCGTCGAAAGCATGACGCGCGTGCCGATGGGCTCGACCGGCGCCTTGTTCGCGCAGGCGGGCCTGGGCAGCGCGAAATCGCCGCGGCAGGAGGCACGCTATCCCGGCGTGCAGTTCAGCCAGTTTCTGGGCGCGCAGATGATCGCCGACAAATACGGCTTCGATCGCGCCATGCTCGACGGCTATGCACTGGAAAGCCACCGCCGCGCGGCAGCCGCGACGCAGCGCGGCGATTTCGCCGACGAGATCGTGGCGCTGGAGGTCGAAACGCCCGACGGCACGATCCTGCACGATACCGACGAGGGCATTCGCTACGATGCTACCGCGGAGTCGATCGGCGCGGTCAAGCTGCTGAAGGAAAGCGGCGTCATCTCGGCGGCCAACGCCAGCCAGATCTGCGACGGCGCCAGTGCGGTGCTGGTGGTCAGCGAAGCCGCGCTGAAGGCGCATGACCTGACGCCGCTTGCCCGCATCCACAATCTGACGGTGACCGCCGGCGATCCCGTCGTCATGCTCGAAGAACCGCTGTTCGCGACCGATCGCGCGCTCCAGCGCGCGGGCATGCGGATCGCGGACATCGACCTGTACGAAGTCAACGAAGCCTTCGCGCCGGTGCCGCTGGCCTGGCTCGCGCATGTCGGCGCGGACCCGGCGCGGATCAACGTCAACGGCGGCGCCATCGCGCTCGGCCATCCGCTGGGCGCGAGCGGGACGAAGCTGATGGCGACGTTGGTCCATGCGCTGCACAAGCGCGGGCTACGCTATGGATTGCAGACGATGTGCGAGGGCGGCGGGATCGCCAACGTCACCATCGTCGAGCGGGTATGAACGGGAGAATGCGGCCATGATTCTGGATGAAACGATCGCCGCGGTGGTCACCGGCGGTGCCTCCGGCCTGGGCGCAGCGACCGCCCGCGCGCTGGCGGCCAAGGGCGTCCGGGTCGCGATCTTCGATCTGCAAGCCGAAAAAGGCGAAGCACTCGCGGCCGAGATCGGCGGCATTTTCTGCGAAGTGAACGTGACGAGCGACGACAGCGTCGACGCCGGCTTTGCGAAAGCGCGCGCCGCGCATGGGCAGGAACGTATCCTCGTCAATTGCGCCGGCACCGGCAACGCGATCAGGACCGCCAGCCGCGCCAAGGACGACGGCAGCATCCGCCACTTCCCGCTCGCCGCGTTCGATTGGGTCATTCAGATCAACCTGGTCGGCACGTTTCGCTGCATCGCCAAATCCGCGGCCGGCATGCTCACGCTGGCGCCGGACGAGGAAGGCGAGCGCGGCGCGATCGTCAACACCGCCAGCGTCGCGGCAGAAGATGGCCAGGTGGGCCAGGCGGCCTATGCCGCGTCGAAGGGGGGCATCGTCGGCATGACCCTGCCGGTCGCGCGCGACCTGATGGGCGAAGGCATTCGGGTGAACACCATCCTGCCCGGCATTTTCGACACCCCGCTGATGAACGGCGCCCCGCCTGCGGTGAAGGATGCGCTCGCCGCATCGGTGCCATTCCCCAAGCGCCTGGGCAGGCCGGAGGAATATGCCAGATTGGCACTGACGATGATCGAATGCGGCTATTTCAACGGTGAGGACGTGCGCCTCGATGGCGCCATCCGGATGGCGCCGCGCTGATGGCCCGCCCCGACGCCTGGCGCTCGGACGCCGCCGCTTATCCGCATGGCGCGCTCATCCAGACGCGTTTCCAGGATCTCGATACGCTGGGCCATATCAACAACGTGGCGATGGCCGGGTTGTTCGAGACGGCGCGGGTGCGCTTCAACCATTCGCTCGGGCTGATGCGCTTTCGCGGCCATCGCTGGTTGGTGGCGCAGGTACGCGTCGACTATCTGGCGGAAGCGCATTTCCCCGACGATGTCGAAGTCCGCACCGGGATCGGCCATATCGGCACGCGCAGCTGGCAGATTCTGGCCGCCGCCTTCCAGAAGGGCGAACCCGTCGCCACCTGCGACGCGGTATTGGTGATGGAGCGGCAGATGGATTTCGACAGCCTGCCCGATCAGTTCCGCGCCGCCCTGGAACGTTCGATGGTCAAGCGCCCGGACCAAGGCTGATTAGTCCTCGAACACGGCCGGCCGCTTCTCCCGGTTCGCGTTGACCTGCTCGACTTGGTTCGGGGTGCGGATCACCGCCAGTTGCTCCTGCGTTTCGGCCAGCAGGATCGCGGCGGCATCGGCATCGGCCGCCAGGTTGAACAGCCGCTTGGCGCCCCGGATCGCATGCGGATTGCGCCCTGCGATAGTCTGCGCCAGGGCCATCGCCTCGGCATGCGGATCGTCCGCCAGTTCGGTGACGAAACCGTGGCGCAGCGCTTCCGCGCCATCGAACTCGCGCCCGCTGTAGGTCAAGGCGCGCAGCACGTCGTCGCGCGCCAGCGTACGCCACAGCGCGATGCCGGCCATATCGGGCACCAGCCCCCAATGGCTCTCCCGGATCGCGAAGCGCGCGTCGGTACGCGCGATGCGGATGTCGGCGCCGGACATGATCTGGAACCCGCCCCCGAAAGCGACGCCGTGGATCGCCGCGATCACCGGCATCGGCAGCGTGCGCCATCCCCACGCGACCTGCTGCGCCTGATTGGCCAGCCCGTCGCCCCAGCGCCGCGTCAGATCGATGCCCGATCCGCCGCCCTCCATCGACGCCATGTCCAGCCCGGCGCAAAACGCGCGCCCCTCGCCCGACAGCACGACGCAGCGCACCGCGCGCATCGCCGCCAGCCGCTCGATGGCATCGACGATGCCCGCGAACATGGCGCCGTCCAGCGCGTTCATCTTGTCGGCGCGGTTCAGCCGCACGTCCGCCACACCATCCTCGACGCAGATCGTCACGCGTTCGGTCATGCTCTCTCCTGTTCGTATCACCACGATACCGCGCGCGTCGCGCTCATGCCAGCGGCGCCATGCCGCAAGCGCATCACACTCGGTTGCACGGGGCAGCGACGCTGCTAAGCCGCGGCATGGCCTTCGACGTTCGACGCTTCACCAACATGTGCTTCGGCGGGCACGGCGCCCGGCTGGGGCTGACGTACCACGATCATGGCCGCGGTCATGGCACGGACTGGGTGGAAATGATGCTGCCGTGGTCGCCGGACCTGCTCGGCGATGCCGAACGGCAGGTGCTGGCGTCCGGGCCGATCATTACGCTGATGGACGTGGCGACCAGCATTGCGGTGTGGGCAAAGCGCGACGCTTTCGTTCCACACGCTACGCTGGATCTGCGCGTCGATTACCTGCGCCCGGCGCGCAGCGGCCAGGCGGTGATCGGGCGCGGCGAATGCTATCGCCTGACCCGCGCCATCGCCTTCATTCGCGGCCAGGCACATGACGGCGACCCCGACGATCCCATCGCCCACGTCGCCGGCACGTACATGACCTTGGACGCGCAGCGATGATCCTGCCGCCCTACGCGCAGTTGCTGCGCATTGCGCTGGAGCCGCACGACGGCGCGCCGGTGCTCGTCATGCCGTTCGCCGACGACGTGCTGGGCCGCCCCGGCTTCCTCCACGGCGGCGCGATCTCGGGCCTTCTCGAAATGGCCGCCATCGCCGCGCTCGATCATGCGTTGACGGCGGAAGGCGGCGGACGGATCAAGCCGATCAATGTCACCGTCGATTTCATGCGCGGCGGCCGCGACAAGCCGACGCGTGCCAGCGGCGTCGTCACCCGGCTGGGCACCCGCGTCGCCAATGTCGAGGCGAGCGCGTGGCAGGACGAACCCGGTCGGCCGATCGCGCGCGCGCGGATGAACTACCTCATCGTGCGGCCGGATTGATGGCGCGCGTCGCGATGCTGGGGGCGGGCGCGTTC
>DASTLZ010000214.1:0-2452 GCA_035714425.1 Sphingomonas sp. | reverse complement strand
TGACGAAATACTCGACTGCGTTTTCGGGGAAGAAGGATTTGAATTCGCCGTACAGCTGCGCGGCCAGGATCTTGTTGGGGGCGAGGATCAGCGCAGGGCGCTGCAATTTCTCGATCACCTTGGCCATCGTGAAGGTCTTGCCCGATCCGGTGACGCCCAGCAGCACCTGGTCCTTTTCGCCGGCGACGGCGGCCTGCGACAGTTCGGCGATCGCGGTCGGCTGATCCCCAGACGGCATATATTCGCTGACCAGTTTGAAGGCGCGGCCCCCTTCCACCTTGTCGGGCCGGTTGGGGCGGTGGGGCACGAAATTCTGCCCGGTTTCCGGTTCGTCGAGGTTGGTGCGGATCTGAATGGCCATAGGTGCCGATATGGGATGCGGCGACAGGCGGTGCAAATGCCGTTTCAGGCGGTCCGGGCCGTTTCAGACGATCCGATAGGGGACGACGCGGCGTACGTCGGCATCGACCGCGATCATGCGATCGGCGGGGGGAAAGGCGCGCTGGTCGCAATCGGCGCGCGGGCACAAGCGGCACGACGGCCCGATGCCGACCGGCGCGGCGCCGCGATCGATGACATCGGCGTAGACGAAATCGGCGGCGTTGCTGGCTTCGCAACCGAGCAGCACGGCATAGCGGCGTGGCCGGCGGCTGAAACTGCCCGACGGCTTCACCAGCCCCTTGGCCATCGAGACATAGCGCACGCCGTCCGGCGTTTCCGAATGCTGGACCAGGATACGATCGGGAATCGCGACCGCTTCGTGCACGATCCACAAGGGGCAGGCGCCACCGAAGCGGGCGAATTGCATCCGGGTGGCGGAATGGCGTTTCGTGATGTTGCCGGCCATGTCGACGCGACAGAAATAGAATGGGATGCCCTTCGCCCCCGGCCGTTGCAACGTCGACAGCCGGTGGCACGCCTGTTCGAAGCTGACGGCGAAGCGGCGCGACAGCCGGTCGATGTCGTGGCGCGTGGCGCGCGCGGCGTCGCGAAACGCTTCGTAGGGCATGACGAGCGCCCCGGCCGCATAATTGGCAAGGCCGATGTGCAGGAGGCGACGTGTCTCCGGATCGGCGGGCGCATCGGCGAGGATCGCATCGATGGTCGGGGCGAAGGCGAGAGCGGCGAGGCGGTGGGCGATCAGGAAGCGGCGGCTTTCGTGGCTTTGCGTCGCGTTCAGGATCAGCGTGTCGCCGTCGATACGCGACAGCGGTGCCTGCTCGTCGGGATCGAGGCGGATGCCGAAGCCGTGATCGGCGAGCGTGGTGATCAACGCATCGGCCCCCGCCAGCCGGGCCGCCAGCGCTTCCGCCGCGCGATCGAGCGGGTCGACGTAATTGCCGGCGGCGTGGAACCAGTCGCGAGCCGCTTCCCACGGCAGCCGCTCCGCGCCGCCCGCGGTCATCGTTTCCTCGGCGATGCCCAGCCGTTCCTCGGCGACGCGCTTGGCCGCGTGCAGCGCGACGATGCGCTCGGCGATCTCCGGGCGTTCCTCGGCCAGCTTGGCGAGGACGTCGTGGGGGAGGGCGGGCGGGAGCGCGGGATCGGCCAGCGCATCGATCAGGGCGGCCAGCCGTTGCGCGGGCGCGGCGCCTTCTATCGTCGCGAGCGACGCCGGATAGCATCGGCCCAGCGCGGTCATCACCGCAGGCGTCAGCGGCCGTTCGCCGCTTTCCAGCTGCGACAGATAGCTGACGGAAATGCTCAGCCGTTCGGCGAACGCGCGCTGGTTCAGACCGGCGTCGCGGCGGACGCCGCGCAGCTGTTCGCCGGCGTAGATGCGGGTGCGGGCCATGATCCAAGGCATAGTTCGCAAAACCTTCTTTCGCAACTTCGCAACTTCACATTTGCGCCGGGACGCGCGCACGGGCAGGGCGACCGGGCCGTGCCCGTGGGAGGAGTGCTGATGTCGTCCACCATCCAAATGCTGGGGGCGAAGCGGATTGCGGCGCAAGCTGGGGGCGGCGACCGACGGGTCGCCGCCCAACACGCGAAGGGCAAACTGACCGCGCGCGAGCGGCTGGACGTTCTGCTCGACGAGAACAGCTTCGAAGAACTGGACATGTTCGTCGAGCACAATTGCGTCGACTTCGGGATGCGGGATCAGGTCTATCCCGGCGACGGCGTGGTGACCGGCAGCGGCACGATCAACGGCCGGCTGGTGTTCGTCTTCTCCCAGGATTTCACCGTTTTCGGCGGATCGCTGAGCGAACGCCATGCGCAGAAGATCTGCAAGATCATGGACATGGCGCTGAAGGTCGGCGCGCCCGTGATCGGCATCAACGATTCGGGCGGCGCGCGCATCCAGGAAGGCGTGGCGTCGCTGGGCGGCTATGCCGAGGTGTTCCAGCGCAACGTGCTGGCCAGCGGGGTCGTGCCGCAGCTGTCGCTCATCATGGGGCCGTGCGCGGGTGGTGCGGTGTATTCGCCGGCGATGACCGACTTCATCTTC
>DASTLZ010000213.1:0-12539 GCA_035714425.1 Sphingomonas sp. | reverse complement strand
CTATCGCTATCTCATCGAATCGATCCGCCGCTTCCCGGACATGCCGACCTTCGAACGGATGATCGGCGAGGCGGGCTTCGTGCGCACCAAGGTCGAGCCGCTGCTCGGCGGGCTGGTAGCGATCCACAGCGGCTGGAAGATCTAATGCCGCCACGTAATTCCTCCCCGGCACGGGGAGGGGGACCAGCGCCGCTGGTGGAGGGGGGTCGCCGCGTGCGATACCGGCTGTGGCCCACGCCCTCCACCAGGCTGCGGCCGGTCCCCCTCCCCGTGCCGGGGAGGATTTCTTGACCGCCCCTATCGTCCATGTCTGGCGGCTGCTGCGCTGGGGACGCATCCTCGCGCGGCACGGCGCGCTGCGCGGGATCGAGCGCGATCCCAGCACACCGCCTGCGCTGCGCCGGCTGGCGCGCGTCGCGCGGTTCGGTGCGCGGGTGCCGGCGGTGCCGCGCTACGCCGATGCGTTCCAGGCGATCGGCCCGGCAGCGATCAAGCTGGGCCAGACGCTGGCGACGCGGCCCGATCTGGTCGGCGATGACGCCGCGCGCGATCTGCTGCGGCTTCAGGATCAGCTGCCGCCGGTTCCCTATGCGATCATCCGCGAAGCGATGCGCGCCAGCTTCGGCCGCGATCCCGAGACGCTGTTCGCCCGGATCGAGGAAACGCCGGTCGGCGCCGCATCCATCGCGCAGGTCCACCGCGCGGTGACGACCGACGGGCGGCACGTCGCCGTCAAGGTGCTGCGCCCCGGCGTCGAGGCCGATTTTACCCGCGCGATCGACACATACCGATGGGCCGCCGCCCAGCTGGAGGGAATGAGCGTCGAGGCCCGCCGCCTGCGCCCGCGCCTGACGGTCGAGAATTTCCGCCGGTGGACGCTGCGCGAACTCAATTTTCAGCGCGAGGCGGCGTCGGCGTCCGAACTGGCGGAGGCGATGACGGCGGAGCCCGATTTCTTCGTCCCCGCGATCGATTGGCAGCGATCGACCGCCAAGGTGCTGACGGTCGAATGGATCGACGGCATCAAGCTGTCGGATCGCACCGCGCTCCTTGCTGCGGGCTACGACCTGCCCTCGCTCGCGCGCACGTTGATCCAGGCGTTCCTGCGCCAGGCGATCGCCGAAGGGTTCTTCCACGCGGACATGCACCAGGGCAATCTGTTCGCGCTGCCCGGCAATCGCATCGCTGCGATCGATTTCGGCATCATGGGGCGGATCGATCGGCGCGCGCGCGTCTGGCTGGCCGAAATCCTCTACGGCCTCATCACGGGCAATTACAAACGCGTCGCGGAAATCCATTTCGAGGCGGGCTACGTCCCGGCGCATCACAATGTCGCCGAATTCGCGACCGCACTGCGTGCGGTGGGCGAGCCGATGCGCGGCATGGCGGTGAAGGACATGTCGATCGGCATGATGCTCGACGGCCTGTTTTCGATCACCCGCGATTTCGACATGGTGACGCAGCCGCATCTGCTGCTGCTCCAGAAGACGATGGTGATGGTGGAGGGCGTGGCGACCGGCCTCGACCCCGAGATCAACCTGTGGGACACCGCGGCGCCGTTCGTGCGCGAATGGATACGCACCGAACTGGGTCCCGAAGCCGCCATCGCCGATCGCCTGATCGCGGACGTCCAGACGCTGGCACGGCTCCCCGAACTCGTCCGCCGCATCGAGGCCCGCTATCCCGCCCCGGGTGGCGAGCCCCCCGCGCCGCCACTGCGCGAGATCGAAGTCGTGCGGATCGGCGGCTGGCGCTATGTCGCGGTGGCCGTGCTGAGCGCCGCGGCCAGCGTCGCCGCGACCCTGCTGGCGCTGCGCTGACATGCGGCGCCCTTCGGCCTCCATCTGGCTCGTCGATCGCACCCGGTTCGCGGCCCTGTCGCAGACGGGAGCACGGATCGCCCTGGCGCTGATCGCGCTGCTGCTGGCGGCCACGTTCCTGGCACTCGACGCCCCCGCCCCACCCGCCGTCAGCCATCAGGCGAGTGCGCGCGGCGACGATCAGGCCGACGTCGTCCTCTACGAATCGATCGTCGACGGCATCCGCGGCGGCTGCGATTATTATACGGTCGCCGCCGATCAGCTCCGCGCTGGCCATTACCCGATGCGCCCCTTCGTCACCTTCCGCTTGCCGACGCTGGCAATGGTGCAGGCGCTGCTACCGGCATGGGCGACGTTGGCCGTCCTGTGGTTGCTGACCGCCGGCGTCGTCGTCGCCTGGTATATGCGGCTGAAGCCCGCCTTCGTCCGGGTGCCGCCGCGCATCGTCGCGATGGTGTTGCTCGCTGGCGGCCTTGTCGTGTTCGTGCAGCCGTCGCTGGTCGCGTTCCACGAAATCTGGGCCGGGCTGCTGATCGCGCTGTCGCTCGCGATACGCAAGCCGGGCCGCTGGGTCGAAGCGGTCGCGCTGGCGCTGGCGGCGATGCTGATCCGGGAAACCGCGGCGCTGTACGTCGGCGCGATGCTCCTGCTCGCGCTGGCCGAAGGCGAACGGCGCGAGGCGGCGGGCTGGGCAGGCGCGTGCGGCATCATGGCGCTGGCGGTCGCGGCGCATGCACATGCGGTCGCGCATGTGGTCGAGCCGCTCGATCTCCATTCGCCGGGCTGGGCAGGGCTGCTTGGCTTCGGCTATTTCGTCCATACGATGGCGATATCGACGGCCTTGGCACAATTGCCGATGTGGTTGGCCGCGCCGCTGATCGGGCTGGCGCTGGTCGGCTGGGCGGCCCGGCGCGATCCGCTCGCCCTGCGGGCGCTGGCCATGTTCGCGCTCTACGCCGCGCTGCTTGGCGTGGCGGGGCGAGTCGACACGATTTATTGGGGATTGCTGGTCGCGCCGACATTGCTCGTCGGCCTGGCCTTCGTGCCCGATGCCCTGCGCGATCTGTTCGGCGCAGCGGGAGAACGGCGGCGGATCACGGTGACGCGGGTGGTGCGATGACGCGTATCCTGCTGATCGTCGGCGGCGGCATCGCGGCGTACAAGGCGTGCGAGCTGATCCGCCTGCTCCGCAAGCGCGGCCACGCCGTCCGCTGCGTGCTGACCGAGGGCGGCAGCCATTTCGTCACGCCGATGACCCTGGCCGCGCTCAGCGAGGACAAGGTCTACACCAGCCTGTGGGACTTGAAGGACGAAGCGGAGATGGGCCATATCCAGCTCAGCCGCGAGGCCGATCTGGTCGTCGTCGCTCCCGCCACTGCCGATCTGCTGGCGCGCATGGCCGGTGGCCACGCCGACGATCTGGCGACCACATTGCTCCTCGCCACCGACAAGCCGGTCCTGGCCGCGCCGGCGATGAACGTGCGCATGTGGCAGCATGCAGCGACGGTGCGCAACGTCGCCCGGCTGCGCGCCGACGGCGTCACGGTGCTGGACCCCGACGACGGCGCCATGGCGTGCGGCGAATTCGGACCCGGCCGCTTGCCCGACCCGATTGCGATCGCCGATGCCATCGACCAGGTCCTCGGTCGCGGCGACGCCCTCCTCGCCGATCGCCACGCTCTGCTCGCCGGTCGCCACGCCCTGGTCACCGCGGGGCCGACCCACGAACCGATCGACCCCGTTCGCTATATCGCCAATCGTTCGTCCGGGCGGCAGGGCTTCGCCATCGCACGGGCGCTGACGGCGCTGGGCGCGCGTGTTACCCTGGTCGCCGGGCCGGTGGCGCTCGCCACCCCGCCGGGCGTCACCCGCATCGATGTCGAGACCGCGCAGGAGATGGCGCGCGCGGTAGAGGCCGCGCTGCCCGTGGACGTGGCGATCATGGTTGCCGCAGTCGCCGATTGGCGGGTCGAACAGGCGCCGCACAAGCTGAAGAAAGGCGAAGCGCCGCCCGCCCTGTCGCTGAGCCCGAACCCGGACATCCTCGCCACGCTTGCCGCCAGTGCGAAGCGTCCCGCCTTGCTCATCGGCTTTGCGGCGGAAACCGAACGCGTGGTCGAACAGGCGCAAGCCAAGCGCCTGCGAAAGGCGGTCGACTGGATCGTCGCCAACGACGTGTCCGCCGACGTCTTCGGCAGCGACGGCAACACCGTCCACCTCGTCACCGATGGCGGCGTAGAGGATTGGCCGCGCCTGTCGAAGACCGCCGTCGCGGAGCGGCTGGCGCATCGTATCGCGGATGCGCTATCGTCGCGGCCATGATCCGTATCGCCCTGCAACGCCTGCCTCACGGCGAAGGCCTGCCGCTTCCCGCTTATGCCACCGCGGGCGCCGCCGGCATGGACGTCGTCGCGGCCGAGACGCTGACGCTCCAGCCGGGGCAGCGCCATCCCGTCGCCACCGGCTTCGCCATCGCCATCCCGGACGGGCATGAGGTGCAGGTTCGCCCGCGCTCCGGCCTGGCGCTGAAACACGGCATCACTTGCCTGAACACGCCCGGCACGATCGACAGCGACTATCGCGGCGAAGTGAAGATCATCCTCGCCAATCTGGGCAGCGATCCGTTCCAGGTGGTGCGCGGCGAGCGCATCGCGCAACTCGTGCCAGCGCCGGTGCTGCGCGCCGAACTCGACGAAGTCGATGCGCTCGATGCGACCATGCGGGGGGACGGCGGCTTCGGATCGACCGGCCGGTGATCGCGCCGACCTTCACATGGCCGGACTGACCCTCCGCGACGCCGAACTCGATCGCTACGCCCGGCACATCGTCCTGCGCGAAGTCGGCGGGGCGGGGCAGATGCGATTCAAGGGGGCGTCGGTGCTGGTGGTCGGCGCCGGCGGCATCGGATCGCCCGCCATCCAATATCTCGCCGCGGCGGGCGTGGGCCGGATCGTGCTGTTCGACGACGACGGGGTCGAGGCATCGAACCTGCAACGCCAGACGATTTTCGCCAGCGACGATATCGGCCGAGCGAAGGCGCAGGCCGCGGCGGAGCGCGCGATGCGGATCAACCCGCATGTCGTCGTGAAGGCCGATGTCCGTCGCCTCGACGCCACCACGCTCGCCGGTGCGCTCACGGGCATCTCGGTGATCCTGGACGGTTGCGACAATTTCGCGACCCGCCTCGTCGTGGCCGATGCGGCGTATCGCGCGCGCATCCCGCTTGTGTCCGCCGCCGTCGACCAGTTCGAGGGGCAATTGGCTGTGTACCGGGGTTGGGAACCCGCCCTGCCCTGCTACCGCTGCTTCGTCGGCGATGCGCCCGCGCGTGACGGCGTCAGCTGCGCGGACAGCGGCATCCTGGGGCCTGTGGCCGGCATCTTGGGCAGCATGGCCGCGCTGGAAGTGCTGCGCGCCGTCGCGCCATTCGGTGACGATCCCGTGGGCACGATCCTGATCGCCGATTTGCTGGGATTGCGCTTCCGCACGATCCGGCTGCCCAAGGATGCGGGATGCCGGACCTGCGGATCGCCCGGCTGATTTATCCCAGCAGCCCCTTGGCGAATGCGCGCACCGCCGGCCCGATATCCGGGCGGGCCAGTGCCAGCGCCAGATTCGCCTGGATATACCCCGCCTTGTCGCCGCAATCGTAACGGTTGCCGTCGAAGGTAAAGGCGTGGAACGCTTGCTGGCCGATCAACTGCGCCATCGCGTCGGTCAGCTGAATCTCGCCGCCGGCACCCTTTTCCTGATTCTCCAGCACGCGCATCACTTCGGGTTGCAGGATGTAGCGGCCGGGGATCATCAGGTTCGACGGCGCACTGCCCTTCGCCGGCTTTTCGACCAGGGCCGTCACTTCCACGGTGCGATCGTCGACGCGGCCACCGGGTGAGATGATGCCGTATTTGTCGGTCTCGCTGTCGGGTACTTCCAGCGCGCCGATCACATTGCCGCCAACCTGCTCATAGGCCTGCACCATCTGCTTCAGGAAATTGGGCGTGCCCGTCATCAATTCGTCGGGAAGCAGCACGGCGAACGGCTCGTCGCCAACGATCTCGCGCGCGCACCACACCGCATGACCCAGCCCGAGCGGCTCCTGCTGCCGGACATAGACCGGCGATCCGGGCTTCTGGCGGATACCCTCGATCAGCGTCATCGCCTTGCCGCGGGCGCGCATCGTCGCTTCCAGTTCGTAGGAGATGTCGAAATGATCCTCCAGCGCGCCCTTGCCGCGGCCGGTGACGAAGATGATCTGCTCAATGCCGGCTTCCAGCGCTTCTTCAACCGCATATTGGATCAGCGGCTTGTCGACGACGGTCAGCATCTCCTTGGGCATGGATTTGGTGGCAGGCAGGAACCGCGTGCCGAGCCCGGCGACGGGAAATACGGCTTTGTGCACCGGTTTGATCGTCATGTCGAAAGGTACTCCCTGATCGGTCAACTTGGCCGCGGCGGTAATCCGCGATCCCATGTTTTTGTTGCAGCGGCCCGCTTAGCCGCCTGGTAACTCCGACCGGTTAACGCCGCATCATGGCCAAAACCGTTCTCGTCGTATTCGGCACGCGGCCGGAAGCGATCAAGCTTTTTCCTGTCGTGCGTGCGCTGGCCGCGACCGACGGTGTGCGCGTTCGCACCTGCGTCACCGCGCAGCACCGCGGGCTGCTCGATCAGGTGCTGGCGATCGCCGATCTGACGCCGGACCGCGACCTCGACATCATGGAACCGGGTCAGTCGCTCGACCGCCTCACCGCGCGGCTGCTCGTCGGAATCGGCGATGCGATCGACGCCGAACGACCCGATCTGGTCATGGTCCAGGGCGACACGGCCACGGCGATGACCGGCGCGCTGGCGGCTTATTATCGCCGCATCCCGGTGGCGCATGTCGAGGCGGGCTTGCGCTCGGGCGACATCTATCATCCCTGGCCGGAGGAAGTGAACCGCCGCATCGTCGCGCCGATTGCACGCCATCATTTCGCGCCGACGCAAACGGCGGCGCGTGCGCTGACCCGCGAGAACGTCGATCCCGCACTGATCCACGTGACCGGCAACACGGTGATCGACGCGCTGCACTGGACACGCGAGCGCGTGGCGGCGGAGCCGGCGCTCGCTGCGTCCGTTGCGCCGGTGCTGGCGAAATTGGGCGGGCGCCGCATCGTGCTGGTCACGACGCACCGGCGCGAGAATTTCGGCGGGGGGATGGAGGCGATCGCACGCGCGATCGGCTGCATCGCAGCGCGCGACGATGTCGGCATTCTCTTTCCGGTCCATCCCAATCCCAACGTCGTCCAAGTGATGGACGCTTTGCTCGGCGATCACGCCAATGTCGCGCGCATCGCGCCGCTCGATTACCCCGGCTTCGTCGCCGCGCTCGCCGCATCCGCCATCGTGCTCACGGATTCGGGCGGCGTGCAGGAAGAAGCGCCTGCGCTGGGCAAGCCGGTGCTGGTGATGCGCGAGACGACGGAGCGCCCCGAAGGCGTGGTCGCCGGCACCGCGAAGCTGATCGGCGCCGACGAAGATCGCATCGTTTCCGAAGTCTTCACGCTTCTGGACGACAACGCCGCCTATTCCGCGATGGCGCGTGCCCACAATCCGTTCGGGGACGGCCATGCCGCGTCTCGCATCGCAAAGGTCGTCGCCGATGGTTTCTCCGTCTGAACTGAACGTCGTCGTCATGGGGCTGGGCTATATCGGCCTGCCCACCGCCGCCGTCATCGCGCGGACCGGGGCGATGGTGCTGGGCGTGGACGTGACCGCGTCGGTGGTCGACACGATCAATTCGGGGCGCGTGCATATCGAGGAAGTCGACCTGGACGGCCTGGTATCCGGCGTCGTCGCGCGCGGATCGCTGCGCGCGTCGCTGGACATCGCGCCGGCCGACGTATTCGTCATCGCGGTGCCGACGCCGTTCGCGGCGGATCACGAGCCCGACATTGGTTACGTCCTGCAAGCCGCGACGACGATCGCGTCGGTGCTGAAGGTCGGTGATACGGTCATCCTGGAATCGACGTCGCCGGTCGGCACCACCGAACGGGTCCGCGATCTGCTCGCCCGCCTCCGCCCCGATCTGCGCATCCCGGGGCGGACGGGCGACCAAGCCGATGTCGCGATCGCCTATTGCCCGGAACGCGTGCTGCCCGGCCGCATCCTGGTCGAGCTGATCGACAACGACCGGGTCGTCGGCGGCATCACGCCGCGGTGCGCGCGAAAGGCACTAGCATTTTATCGGCGTTTCGTGCGCGGCGCGTGCATAACCACGTCCGCGCGCACCGCGGAAATGACGAAATTGACCGAAAACGCGTTCCGCGACGTGAATATCGCGTTCGCGAACGAACTCGGTCTGGTCGCCGACACGCTGGGCGTCGACGTCTGGGAAGTGATCCGCCTCGCCAACCGCCACCCGCGCGTCGACATCCTGTCTCCCGGCCCAGGTGTGGGCGGCCATTGCATTGCTGTCGATCCGTGGTTCCTGGTCTCCGCGGACCGCGACCAGACGCCTCTCATCCGCACCGCGCGCGAAGTGAATGATGCCAAGCCGGACCGCGTGATCGCGCAGGCGGCCGCGCTGATCGGCGCCGTGCCAGGCGTGCCCGTCGCGTGTATGGGACTGGCGTTCAAGGCGAATATCGACGATTTCCGCGAAAGCCCGGCGCTCAAGATCGCCGCCGCACTGGCTGCGACGTTCGGTGATCGCATTCGCATCGTGGAACCACACGCCACCGTTCTGCCGCCCGCGTTCGACGGCACCGGGGCCGCGCTCATCGACATCGACACCGCGATCGAAACGTGTCCGCTGATGATCGTATTGGTCGATCACGAGCTGTTCCGGTCCATCCCGCTGGAGGAGCGTCGCGGCAAGACGGTCCTCGATACCCGCGGGCTCTGGCCGGACCAGCCTGCGCCGAACGTCGGAGCGCCGCTGCGACTCGCCAGCTGAGGCGGCCATTGCCGCCACGCCTGCTGCGTCCTACATCCCGCCATCAATCCGATTTCTCCCAAATCCGCCGAGTACATGATCCTCAACCTGTTCAAACGTCGTCAAGGCGTTCCGCCTCGCTCCGTCGCCGTGCCCGCAGGACAACGCGTTTATGCGATCGGTGACGTCCACGGCTGCGCGAAGCTGCTCGACGCCTTGATCGCCAGGATCGACGCCGACGACGCTGCGCGTGGGGCCGCGCAGACGATTCTGATCTTCCTCGGCGATCTGATCGACCGCGGGCCCGATTCGGCGCAGGCGGTGGAGCGGGTCCGGACGCTGACGGCGGCGCGTAGCGACGTTCGCCTGATCGTCGGCAATCACGAAGAAGTCTTTCTCGATGCACTGAAGGGGGACAGCAAGGCGTTGCGCCTGTTCTGCCGGATCGGCGGACGCGAGACGGCGATCAGCTACGGGATGAGCGCGGACGCGTATGAACGCGCGGATTACGACGACCTTGGCCGCGCGCTGGACGAATTGGTTCCCGATTCGCATCGGCAATTGCTCGCGGGCGGCAGCGACATGGAAATCGTCGGCGATTACGCCTTCGTCCATGCTGGCGTGCGCCCGGATCGGCCGCTGGAGGAGCAGTCCGTCGGCGATCTCCGGTGGATTCGCGGATCGTTCCTCGATCACGATGGGGAACTGGCCAAGCGCATCGTCCACGGCCACACCATCAGCGACACCGTCGAATATCGGGATCACAGGATCGGCGTAGATACCGGTGCTTACGTGAGCGGGCGGCTTAGCGCGATCGGCCTGGAAGGTGTCCAGGCGTGGACCATCGAGGTTAGCTAACTGGGTTAAAGGTGCTGCAATGCGGCGCGAACGCTTCTTATTCGATTGGAACTGTTGTAGTCTGTGCGTGGTCGGAGTGTTGCATCGCCGCATCAAACGGCGAGAATCATCGCCCGACCGCGTGGAACGGTTGCCTATGGGTAACTCTTATGGCATCGGCTCAATTGAAGAGCATTGAAGGGAGTTCGATATGCGTCTCGCTAAGTACATGATGACTGCAGCAGCAGCGACGCTGGCAGTTGCGCCTGCGATGGCCGCTCCGGCCAATCCGGCCGCAAGCCTGTCGGTTTCGAAGTCGGTTCGCGCCGGTTCGACGTCGGCGAAGAAGAACGAGCTCGCCGGTGGCGGCGTGCTGATCGCGATCCTGGCGGCAGCAGCCGTTGTGGCTGGTATCGTCGTGGTCGCAGACAGCGACGACGACGCGGACAGCAACTGATCTTCTTGTTGAAGAACAGGGAAATAGCGGCCTTCGGGCCGCTATTTTTTTGCCCTGTGTAGATGGATTGAAGTTGCCTCGAAGAGAGTAGCGCCGTCCGCTGTGTCGATGACAAAGGAGGGCGTGCGCGGGCTATGCCTTCTGTACCGCATTGAGCTGCTGATGTCGGAAGACTATCGCGTGCCGTTTGTCCGGCTTGGTCGATCGCGAGCCGCCACAGCTATGCCGCCGGAACTGCGCGTCCGACTGGCGCCCCGCGCAGCGCCCTCACCGGGTCCAAGCAGGCCAGCCCTGCCGCCGGTGCGGCCGGTCTATTATTGCGGTGGCATGTCGCCCGGCGGACCGGCGCCGGGGGCGCCCTGGCCCATCATGCGCTGCTGCATCTGCAGCTGGCGCAGCGTTGCTTCGTTAATGAAATCAATGAGTTCGACGTCGAAAACCAGCGTCGAATTGGCGGGAATCGGGCCCTTCGTCTCGGCGCCATAGGCCAGAGCGGGCGGGATCCAGAAGCGGTACTTCGCGCCCTTCGGCATCAGCTTCAGCGCTTCGGAAAAGCCGGGTACGACGCCGTTGAGCGGCATCGGCGTGGGGCGTTCGGACTTGTCGAAGGTGGTGCCGTCCAGCAGGCGGCCTTCGTAATTCACCAGCGTTACGTCGGTGCCCGTCGGGCGCGGGCCACCGCTGCCTGGTGAAATCACCTTGTATTTCAACCCCGAAGGCGTCGTCACAACACTGCCGCCGCGCGATTCGCGAAGCAGCGCGGCGTCGCCCTGTCGCGCCAGCAGGAGCGCGGTGCCGACCGCGACGATGATCGCGAGCCAGATCCAGACGACATAACCGCGCTTCACCGGATGAAGCGGAACGGCGGTCACGGTCGACATGGCAGGCCCCTATTCGCCGGGGCGATGCGGCATCGGGCCGCCATCGCCTTTGGAAACGTTCGTGAAAAACTACGCGCGCGCACCCGAAACCAAGCGTTTCTTCGTAAAATTGCGCGTTTTTACCGCGCGCCGTCGCGTTCTGCGCGTTTCCGGTCCATTTTGCGCGCACGCCGCACGGCCGCCGCACGCTCACGCGCGCGCTTCTCCGACGGCTTCTCGTAATGCCGGCGCAGCTTCATCTCGCGATACACGCCTTCACGCTGCAGCTTCTTCTTGAGCGCGCGGAGGGCCTGGTCGACGTTGTTGTCGCGGACGATGATCTGCATGGAAAGCGTAAGCTCCGGTGAAATAGCTATGGCCGGCGCAGGAGGGCCTGCGCCGTATCGCGGGCCGATTAGCAGCCCTCCCCCCGGATAGCAACCCGAAGCGCCGGCGCCGAACACGGCCTTTGCGGGACCGTGGCGGGCGGGTAAGGCGCTGTCCCATGACGTCTGCTCCTCTCCTGCTCTTCAATAGCCTCAGCCGTGCGGTCGAGCGGTTCGTGCCCATCGATCCAGCCGAAGTCCGCGTGTATTCGTGCGGGCCGACCGTCTATAATTACGCCCATATCGGCAACCTGAGGGCGTATGTCTTCGCCGATACCCTGTCTCGGGTCATCACGTGGAAGGGATGGCGGCTGACACATGTCATCAATATCACCGACGTGGGCCACCTGACGTCGGATGCCGATGCGGGGGACGACAAGATGGAAGCCGCCGCCAAGAAAGCACAGACCGATATCTGGGCAGTCGCGGCCCATTATACCGATGCGTTCAAGCGCAACCTGCGCGACCTGAACATCCGCGAGCCAAGCCGATTTCCCGTCGCCACCGATCACGTCGCGGGCATGATAGAATTCGCCAAGACGATCGAGGCGCATTGCTACGCGCTAGATGACGGCCTGTATTTCGACGTGACGACGGTGCCCGATTACGGGCGGCTGGCGCGCAGCGATGGCGCCGATGGCAGCGCGGCGGAAAGCCGGATCGAGGGGACGCAAGGCAAGCGCAACCCGGCGGACTTCGCGATCTGGCGCGCATCCGCGCCGGACGAGAACCGGCAGATGGAATGGGATTCGCCGTGGGGCCGCGGAGCACCGGGATGGCACCTGGAATGTTCGGTGATGAGTCGGCAATATCTGGGCGAGCGGTTCGACATCCACACCGGCGGCATCGATCACCGCGAAATCCACCATCCCAACGAAATCGCGCAGAACCAGGCGATGCAGCGGGCCTGTGGCGGCGCGGATGCCGATTACACCGGCGCGAACGTGTGGATGCACAACAATTTCCTGGTAGACCGGACCGGCAAGATGTCGAAATCGTCGGGCGCGTTCACCACACTGGCGACCGTGATCGACCGCGGCGTTCACCCGCTGGCGTACCGGATGATGTGCCTGTCGGCGCATTACCGATCGGAGATGGAGTTTTCGTGGGAAGGGCTGGCAGCGGCGCTGACCCGGCTCAAGCGGCTGGTGCAGGGCGTCGAAGCGCTGCGGGTGCGTGCCGGCGATCAAGCCGGGTCATCGCCCGCGGCCTATATCGAGCGGCTCGATGCGGCGATGAGCGATGACCTGAACACCCCGCGCG
>DASTLZ010000212.1:0-6664 GCA_035714425.1 Sphingomonas sp. | reverse complement strand
CCGCCGAGCGCTCGCATCCGGAAATGGACCTCGTCGCGAGTCTCGCGGCGTTGGTCGGCGAAGGCATGGCTCTGTCTCACGGTGTCGCTGTGCCGCGTCTTGCGTAAAACCCTTGGCAATAAAGGTGCTTAACGCGGAACGAGCAATCCGTGATGCTTCTTGCCCGCCGATACCCTTAACGGGGTTTCGCCGACCATTATCGTTGCTCCCTCGTCCTCTATCTTCACGCCGTCGACGCGCGCGCCGCCGCCCTTGATAAGCCGCCGGGCCTCGCCCCTCGACGCGCTGAAGCCCAGCCCGACGAGCGCATCGACGACCGCGATTTGGCCCGAGGTCACGAAGGTCGGGAGGTCGGCGCCGGACGCCCCCTCCTCGAAAGTCCGCCGCGCGGTCTCGGCTGCGCTTTCGGCCGCCCCCCGGCCACGACACATCGCCGTCGCTTCGTTGGCGAGCACGACCTTGGCGGCGTTGATCTCCGCGCCGTCCAGCGCCTCGAGCCGGGCGATCTCGTCGAGCGGCAGGTCGGTGAACAGCCGCAGGAAGCGCCCGACATCGCGGTCGTCGGTGTTCCGCCAGAATTGCCAGTAATCGAAATGCGGGAGCTGGTCCTCGTGCAGCCAGACCGCGCCGGCCATCGTCTTGCCCATCTTGCCGCCGTCGGCGGTGGTGATCAGCGGCGTCGTGACGCCGAACACTTCGGTCCCGTCCATGCGCCGGGCCAGTTCGATCCCGTTGACGATATTCCCCCATTGGTCGCTGCCGCCCATCTGCAATCGGCACCCGGCGCGGCGCGACAGCTCCAGGAAGTCATAGGCTTGCAGGATCATGTAGTTGAATTCGAGAAAGCTCAGCGACTGCTCGCGGTCCAGCCGCAGCTTGACCGAATCGAACCCCAGCATGCGATTGACCGAGAAATGCTGCCCCACGTCGCGCAGGAACGGGATGTATTCCAGCGCATCGAGCCACTGCGCATTGTCGAGGATCACCGCGTCGGTCGGCCCGCCCATCTCACCCTCGGGCGCGAACGTCAGGAACCGCTCGAAGATTCGCTTGATCGACGCGACGTTGCTGCGGATGCCGTCTTCGGCGAGCAATTTGCGCGATTCTTCCTTGAACGACGGATCGCCGATCTTGCCCGTTCCGCCACCCATCAGCACGATCGGCTTGTGGCCCGTCTGCTGCAATCGGCGCAGCAGCATGATCTGCACCAGGCTGCCGACGTGCAGCGACGGCGCGGTCGGATCGAACCCGATATAGCCCGGCACGACCTGCCTGGTCGCAAGCGCGTCCAGCGCCGCGGCGTCGGTCATCTGGTGGATATAGCCGCGCGCGGCCAGGGTGCTGAGCAGGTCGGACTGGTAGGTCATGCCCGGCGGTTAGCAAGCGGGGGACTGGGCGTCACCATGCACGACGCTTTTCCACCCCGCCCCCGGCTTCCGCCGGCGTGGTGGGTCCTCTAGCTACGCGGCAACCGGTCGAGCGGATCGACGGCGACGCGCCCTTTGCGCAATTCGAAATGCAGCTGCGGCCGCTCGGCCGATCCGGTGTCGCCGGACAGCGCGATCGTCTGCCCGCGCCGGACGCTTTGGCCGCGGCGCACGAGAAGGCGGGCGGCATGGCCATAGACGCTGCTCCAGCCATCGCCGTGCTTCACGATGATGAGCCCGCCCAGCGCCGCGACGCCTTCGCCGACATAGGCGACGACTCCGTCCGCGGCCGCCCGGATCGGCGTGCTCAGCGGCACCGCGATGTTGATGCCGTTGCTCCGCTCTCCGCTCGCGCCGGCACCGAACCGGCGGACGACACGGCCGTCGACGGGCCACAGGAACCCGCCGGCCAGCCGCACCGGCGCCACGATCGGCGTGGTCGCGGGCAGCACCCGCCGCGCCGTCTTCGACGGGCGCGGCGGCGTCGCGCGCGCGACCTGCGCCGGCTGTGCGCCGGTCAGCAGGTCCTCGACGTCCAGCCGAAATGCCGCCGCCCGCTCCGCCGCACGGCTGATCCCCGGCGCCGGGCCGGGAATCGCCAGCCGCTGGCCTGCGCGCAAGACATACGGCTCGCTCAGTGCATTGGCGGCGACGATCCGCGACCATTCGACGCCGTAAGCGCGCGCGATCGCGATCCCCGTCTCGCCGGCGCGGACGAAATGATACCGTCCCGCCGGGATCCGCAACCGCTGCCCGACCCGCACCGCATAGGGGCGCACAAGCCCATTGGCTCGTGCGATGGCGTCGGCGCTGGCCCCGGTGCGGTCGGCGATCGCGCCCAGCGTATCGCCCGGTGCGACCGGATACGTCGTCTCCTCGACGACGCGCGCATCTGCCGTCACCGGCCGCGCTTCCCACGCCGGCCGCGGCGCCGGCAGCGCCACCACGCGCCGCGGCGGCGGCCGGTCGTAGGCGGGAAAGGGCGGCGCAATATCCTCGCGCGGCGCCTCATTGCGTGGTGGGGGAGCGGGCGAATAGTCCGGCGGCGGCGGCGGCGGCGGCGGCGCCTCCACCGTGACCGGGTCCGCCAGCGGCATCTCCACGCTCGGGATGCACGCCGCCAGCATCAGCGTCGCCGCGATCGCCGTCATCCGCTGCATCGCGTCCGCTCCCTGCCCGGCGTTCAGCGCGGCCCCAGCCGCTCGATCCCACCCAGATACGCGCGCAGCACGTCGGGCACGACGACCGCGCCGTCGGCCTGCTGATAATTCTCCACGACCGCCACCAAAGTGCGTCCCACCGCCAGCGCCGATCCGTTGAGCGTATGGACGAAGCGCGTCGCTTTCTCCCCCTCGGCGCGGTAGCGCGCGTTCATCCGCCGCGCCTGGAAATCGCCACACGTCGAACAGCTCGAAATCTCGCGATATTGCGCCTGGCCGGGCAGCCACACTTCCAGGTCGAAGGTCCGCCGGGCGGTGAAGCCCATGTCGCCGGTGCACAATTTCATCCGCCGATACGGCAGGTCCAGCGCCTCCAGCATTCCTTCCGCGCAACGCGTCATCCGCTCATGCTCGTCGTCAGACATCTGTGGCGGCACGATCGACACCATCTCGACCTTGTCGAACTGATGCTGGCGAATGAAGCCGCGCGTGTCACGCCCTGCCGATCCCGCCTCGGACCGGAAACAGGGGGTCAGCGCGGCAAAGCGAAGCGGCAATTCCGCTTCGCCCATGATGCGTTCGCGCACGATGTTGGTCAGCGAGACTTCGGCCGTCGGGATCAGCCAGCGTCCGTCGGTGGTGCGAAACAGATCCTCCGCGAATTTGGGCAATTGCCCCGTCCCGAACACCGCTTCGTCGCGTACCAGCAGCGGCGGCACGATTTCCTCATAGTCGCCGTCGCGCACCAGCCGATCGAGCATGAACTGGCCCAGCGCCCGGTTCAGCCGCGCCAGCGGCCCGCGCAGCAGGGTGAAGCGGGCACCCGCCATCGCTACGCCGGTGTCGAAATCCATGCCCAGGGCCGGCCCGATCGCATCATGGTCCCGCGCCGCAAAATCGAAGTCGCGCGGCGCGCCATGCACGTGAACCAGCGCATTGTGGCCCTCGTCCGAGCCTTCGGGAACGTCGTCCGCGGGCAGATTGGGCAGTGCCGCCAGCACCGCATCCCGCTCCGCGCCCAGCCGCGCTTCCTCGGCCTCCAGCGCGGGCAGATCGGTCTTCAGCGCCGCGACTTCCGCCATCAGCGCCTGCGCGCGCGCTTCGTCACGCGCCGCTTTCGCTTGGCCGATCTCCTTGGACAGCGCGTTGCGCCGGGTCTGCGCGTCCTGCGCCTTGGCGATCGTCGCGCGGTGCGCTTCGTCGGTCGCCAGCAGCGATGCCGACACTGGGCCGACGCCCCGCTTGCCAAGGGCATGGTCGAACGCGGCGGGATCGTCCCGGATCAGGCGGATGTCGTGCATGGCGCATCGGCTAGCCGGGGCAGGGAGGCGGTGCAACCGGCAACCCGTATCGCGCAGCCGCGTTTATGCAGGCCTTACGCAGGAGAATGACGATGCAGGTTCCTCACAACGCCGTGATATTGGTCGCGGACGGGCGCAAAATGCTGTTTTTCCGCAACGAAGGCGATGCGAACGCGCTCAATCTGCAAGTCGAAACGGCGCAGGAACGCCCCAATCCACGCGACATCGACCAGAAAACCGACAAGGCGGGGCGCAGCATGTCGAGCCAGAGCGGCCCCGGCGCGCCGTCCGCGGCGCAAGGCGGATCGAACCACGCCAGCGGCGGCGGCGCTCAATTCGCCCAGTCGCGCGGCACGATGGGCGAAGCGGATTATCACCAGCAGGAAGAGGATCGCTTCGCCGCCGAAACCGCCGACATGCTGAAGGCGCGGGCGCTTGCCCACACGTTCGAACAGCTCATCATCGTGGCACCCCCGCGCATGCTCGGCGAATTGCGCAAGCATCTGCACAAGGAAGTCAGCAGCCGGATCGCCGGCGAACTGGCCAAGGACCTGACCGGGCACAGCGTCCCGGACATCGAAGCCGCCTTGCAAAAAGCCTGAGCGGCCGTCTGGAAACGGGCCGCGGCGCGGCCCGCGGGGCCAGCCCGATCCCCGTCTGTCCGCCCGCAATCGGCGAAGAACGGCTCAGTGGGCCTTCTTCGCCCTGCGGCGGGCCATCATCGCTGCCGCGGCCGCACCAAACAGGAAGACCATCGGCGGGGCAGGGACTTGCGCAGGCGGATCGCCGCCGGAAGATCCCGACGAGGAGCCGGAGGACGATCCGCTGCTCGACGTCGACGACGATGTGGACGACGATCCGCTGCTGCTGCCCGACGTCGATCCGCTGGCGCCCGACGACGTGCTGGTGGATCCGCTGGCACCGGACGATGTGCTGGTCGATCCGCTCGCGCCCGACGATGTGCTGGTCGATCCGCCGCTCGACGAACTCCACCCGCCGCTGGAGGACCAGCCGCCCCCGCTCGATCCACTGCCTCCGGAACCGCCCCCGGAACTACCCTTTCCGCCGGAACTACCCTTTCCGCCATTCTGATTCTGGCTCTGGTTGCCGTTCTGGTTCTGGTTCTGATTCTGGTTTTGATTCTGGTTCTGATTTTGGTTCTGGCTTTGCGAATTGGTGTTGGTGTTCGAATTGTCGATGCTGACGACGCTGCCGCCGCCCCCGCCACCAACGCCGCCGCCCAGCCCGCCGCCAAAGCCGAAGCCGCCGCCGAACCCGCCGGTGCCGCCGATCACCACTGGTACGCCACCGCCACCCCCGCCGCTGACGAAGCCGTCCTGCGTCGGCACCGGCACCGGCACCGGCGCCGCCTGGCTGGCGACGGTGACGACGGTGGGTGCACACGCGGTGCGCGTGGTGGTGACGACCCGGCGCACGCGGGTGGAAGCGACTTGGCGCACGACGCGCTTGTGCACAACGCGCGGCGCCTGCTTGCTATAGGCGACGCGCTTGGGGCTTTCGGCCACGTGGACCGCACCGCCGCCGATCAGAGCGCCGCCGCATGCGCAGGCGCACAATTTAGCCAAGGCCATCCGCACCGACATCGCGTCACACTTCCTACACTATCCGCCAGCGGCAGGTTCAACGTACATCAAGCCCATCGGGCGCTACACCACCAAGCACCGAAGGAACCGTTAAGAGCAATGCGCTTAACCATCTATTCCGCACGCGCGGCGGGCGAATCGGTGCTCGACCTTGGTAAACCGTCGACGTCGTGCCGTTTTGACACGGAAAAGATGCGCCCGAGGGCGGCGATCCAGATAGGGTTGCGCTGCAACAATCGTGCGTGAAATTGACACGATCTTTCGCGCGGGCATCGCTTGTCGGCGTTGCGGCGCACGACTATAGGCTCGCAGAACATCGGGGCGGCAGGCGGGCGTTCAGACACGTCGCCGGTCTGGGGAGAGTAAACATGGCAACGGTATCTAATCGCGTGGATAAACCCGGACAGATCGGTCCTCAGGCGGCGAACGATGCGGACGAAGGCTATCGGCCAAGCGCGGACGAGCCTTTCATGAGCCTGCGTCAGCAGGCGTATTTCCGTCGTAAGCTGACGCAGTGGAAAGACGCGATCCTGCGGGAGGCGGCGGGCACGCTGTCTCAGCTTCAGGTGGATTCGCTGCGCGAAGCCGACCTGACCGACCGCGCCTCCAGCGAGACCGACTGGTCGATCGAATTGCGCACGCGCGATCGGCAACGCAAGCTGGTGTCGAAGATTGATGCCGCGCTGCGCCGCCTGGACGACGGCGAATACGGCTATTGCGACGTCACCGGCGAACCGATCAGCCTCGCACGGCTGGAGGCGCGGCCGATCGCGACGATGACGATCGAGGCGCAGGAGCGCCACGAGCGCAACGAGCGGGTATCGCGCGACGATTGATGGTCCGTGGCGAAAGCCCTCCCGCCATGCGGCGGTTAAGGATTTGGCGACGGATTCGCAGCTATGCGTTCACCCTGTTGCGAAGCGCATGATGCGCCGGGGCGTACGAGGATATCGGGGGCGTGATGGAAGGATTCGGCCGTGATACGCTGCGATCGGGTCTGGGCCCGGCGCAGGACGGCGATCGCGCGCGCGCTGAGGCGTCCGACGGCGCCAGCCCGCGCCGCGCACGCGACAGCCTGTTCCTGATGGCCCGCATGAAGGTGGGCGGCGGCGACTGGTCCGAAGTCCGCGTCCGCAATCTGTCCGAAGGCGGCCTGATGGCCGAATATGCCC
>DASTLZ010000211.1:0-7642 GCA_035714425.1 Sphingomonas sp. | reverse complement strand
CTGGTTCGGTACATTGTCGGGCACCTTGCGCAGCCCGTCCATGTCGTCGCTGAACGCCACCAGCCGCGTCGGCGTGTCGGACAGCGTTTCATAGGCGTGGCGCACCATCGTCGTGCGCAGCACTTCGTTGAACGTGCCGATATGCGGCAACCCCGATGGGCCATAGCCCGTTTCGAACAGCACCGCGCCGTCCGGCTTGCCCGCCGGATACCTCTTCAGCAGCTTGCGCGCCTCTTCATAGGGCCAGGCCTTGCTGTCTTGTGCGGCCGCGCGCAGCATGGAGTCGTTTGCCATATGTTCCCGTGTCTTCTAGCATCGTGCGTTCGAGTCCTTAGAGCATCGGGGCCAGGCGTGCGACGCGCTTATCGTTCCCGATCAGGGAGAGACGCGTGATCGACGGCCCCGAAATCCTGTCCGGCAATGATGCGCTGCTGCCGGCCCTGCCGATGAAGCGCGCGCGGCGGCTGGACCATCATCCCGAACGCGTCACCTATGTCGCGCGGCCCGGTCTCCACGCGCTTCCGTCCGGCACTCTGGTGATCCTGGGCTTTGCCAGTCCGCAATTGCTGTCGGTGATCTTCCTGTTCTGGGCGATCTGGTGGCCGACGCCCACCACGCCGGGGGCGCTGCGGTTTGCGCTCGCGGGCACGGTTCTGCTGGGTGGGCTGTCGCTGCTGGTGTTCTGGTTGTTGCTGCGCCGCAACCTCGCGCTGGCGGCGGGCATCCTGCGCGCGCCCTTCACGCGTGTCACCGTCACCGATCGCCGGGTGCTCTGGACGGTGCCCTGGTCAAAACATCCGGTCATGGAAATCGGGGCGCGCCGAATCGCCGGCGGCATATTAGGCCCCACCGATCGTCGCGGCACCGGTTCCGCCGCGCTGATTCTGCGCGACGGCGATCCTGCGGCCGATTTCGACGGGAATATCCACTTCGATCGCCTGCCCGACGCGGCCGGGTTCGTTGCCGCACTGGAAGAGATGCGCTGACGCCGCCCCGCCCAATAACGCACCGCGCCTATGTAAGTATATCAGGTCATGGATATTTCTTGGCAAATTTAGGCTTGTTGCAAGAATCAAGCATCATCTTCGCTACTGGATTTGGATAATAGCTCTTGCTCCTTAACTGCGCATAAGGAATGTTGCGGCGCGGCAATGGATGGCAAGATGGGCATCAGTTTCTATTTCCCCCCCAAAACCCCGGTTAACGAACAGGACCGGATCGACGCGATTCGTACGTCCAGACTGATGGATCCCCGCCTGGGCAATGCGATCGGGATGATCGTACGATCGGCGGCGGCGCTGGCCAAGGCGCCGGCCGCGGCGGCGACCATCATCGTCGATGATTGCCAGATCGTGCTGGGCGGCTTCCGGTTTGAACAGACGCCGTCGCGCCGGTCGACGTCGATCTGCGGCCATACCATCCTGGAAGCCCCGGCGCCGATGTGCGTGCCCGATCTCGCCGAAGATCCGCGGTTCGTCGAAAATCCCTATGTCATCGATCCCCCGCACGTCCGCTTCTATTTCGGTACGCCGCTGTTGTCGCCCACCGGCCATGCCATGGGGGCGCTCTGCGTGTTCGACGTGGTGCCACGCGCGCGCCCGTCACCCCCGATCGCGACCGCGTTACAGGACATGGCCGCGCACATCGTCGCGCTGCCGGACATGCGCGTCTTTCAGTCGCTGCCCAGCCGTTCCCCGCATAGCGATACGATTGTCTAGTATCGCGGGGCTCATATCTGTGGTCACCTCCGTAAATGGCTGATTACTCGGCCATTCCAAGGATCGATCATGGACATTTCCGAGCGTTTCTCGCCTGCGACTCCGGATTGCCGGACACGACAGCTCGACTCGGCCGGTCATTGCCTGCGCGCCAGTTTCTCGTGCCCCGATCATGGCTGTCCGGAAATTAGCGGGCTGTTGATGCGGCTGTTCGCCAGTCCCGGCTCCGGTCCCGCCGTATCGCCCGCCGCCATCGGGTGATCCACGCCGATCGGCGGTGGTACGCACGCCGCCAATCGCTATCTATCGGTCGATGACCGCCGCTCCTTCCTTCAGTGCGCTGTATGCCACCCATGGCGGAATCTGGATCGCGGATGCGGACGGCGCGATCCGGACGGTCGGCCGGGGACAGGCGATCGCGCACGCCGCGGAACATCCGACGATCCTGCTGAACGCGCCGCTAGCCGCGACCCGGCTCGGCTATGGCGAACTCAGCGGCCTCGACCTGCTCGAACTCTATGCCTTCGTGCATCCCGCGTCGTTCGCGGTCCCCACGCCCGCCGGGCTGGCCCGGGCGCTGGGGCTGCCGCCACCGGACAGCGATGCGCAGGCGGCCGGCTTTCTGCGCACCGCCGCCGCCGCGCTGCTGGCGCGGATGGAACAGCCCGACTGGGCGGAACGCGAAGGCGCATGGACGTCGGCGCAGACGCTGCAACGCCTGCGCTGGCCCTGGGCATCCGCGATCCTCCCGCGCATTGCCAGGCCGGACAAGGCCGAACGCTGGCTGTTCTCCAAACTGCCGGAATGGGAGGAAGGCGCCGTCCGTCCGCAACCGCGCCCGGTGGTGCTGGGCGATGTCGAAACCGTGCAGACGCTGGAACGGCTGGTCGGTCCCGGCGCCGAACCGCGCCAGGGGCAGCGCGACTATGCGGTCGCCGCCGCCCGTGCCTTCGACCCGCGCGTGATGGACGATCGCCCGCATATCGTACTGGCGGAGGCGGGCACCGGCATCGGCAAGACGCTCGGCTATCTCGCGCCCGCATCGCTATGGGCGGATCGCGCGCGCGGCCCGGTCTGGATCAGCACCTATACCAAGGCGCTGCAACGCCAGCTCGATCGCGAAAGCGCGCGGATATTTCCCGATGCCGGCGACCGCCGCGACAAGGTGGTCGTGCGCAAGGGTCGCGAAAACTATCTGTGCCTGCTCAATCTGGAAGACGCGCTGCAGGGCGGGTTTCAGGGCCGGGCCGCGATCCTGGCGCACCTGGTTGCGCGCTGGGCGGCGTACAGCAAGGATGGCGACATGGTCGGCGGCGATCTGCCCGGCTGGCTCACCACCCTGTTCCGAAAGGCCGGCTCCACCGCGCTCACCGATCGCCGCGGCGAATGCGTCTATGCCGGCTGTCCGCATTATCGCCGCTGCTTCATCGAACGCGCCGCGCGCGCCAGCGAAGGCGCGGACATCGTCATCGCCAACCATGCGCTGGTCATGATCCTGGCGCAGCGCCGGCGTGACGAGGGCCGCCCGCTCGCCCGCATCGTGTTCGACGAAGGGCATCACCTGTTCGATGCCGCCGATTCGACCTTCGCCGCGGCATTGACCGGTCAGGAGGCGATCGAACTGCGCCGCTGGATCATGGGGCCGGAAAAACATGCGCGTGGGCGGCGGCGCGGCCTCTCCGCGCGGTTGGCCGATGTCGGCTCCTATGACGAGGCCGGCGGCATGGCGATCGAGGATGCGGTACAGGCAGCCGGCGCGCTTCCCGCCGACAGCTGGCTGGGCCGGATGGCGGAAGGGTTGCCGCTCGGGCCGATCGAAACGCTGCTCACCCGCGTCCGCGACACGGTGTTCGCGCGCGCCCGCGCCGCCGATGCCGGCTATGGCATCGAAACCGAGGCCGCCGAACTCGACGGCCCGCTGATCGAAGCCGCCGCCCCTGCCGCCCGCGCGCTGGAAGCACTGATGGGTCCGATGCTGCGCCTGCGTCAGCGGCTGGAGGCGGTGATGGAGGACGGCCCCGACTGGCTGGATGCCGCCGCCCGCGCGCGGATCGAAGGCGCGATCGGCGGACTGACGCTCCGCACGCGCATGCTCGGCGGCTGGATCGCCTTGCTCGGGCGACTGGGTGGTCCCGTCGATCCGGATTTCGTCGACTGGCTGGCGGTCGATCGGGTCGAGGGGCGCGAATTCGACATCGGCCTGCATCGGCACTGGCTCGATCCGTCGCGGCCGCTGGCGGAAACCGTCATAAAATCCGCGCACGGCGTGATCGTTACCTCGGCCACGCTGCGCGGGGGCAGCGATTGGGACAGTGCCGATGCCGCGATCGGCGCGGCGCATATCGCGATCACGCCGCGCCGCTTCGCCGTCGCCAGCCCGTTCGACTATGTCGCCCAATCCGAAGTGCTGGTGGTGACCGACGTGAAGCGCGGCGATCTCGCACAATTGGCCGGCGCATACGCCCGCCTGATCGAGGCGGCGGGCGGCGGGACGCTCGGCCTGTTCACCGCCGTCGCGCGGCTGAAGGTCGTCACCGCACGGATTGCCGACCGCCTCGCCCGCGCCGGGCTGCCGCTCTATGCGCAGCATGTCGATCCGATCGACACCGGTACGCTGGTCGACATCTTCCGCGACGATCCGCGCGCCTCCCTGCTCGGCACCGATGCGCTGCGCGACGGGGTCGACGTGCCCGGCGATTCGCTGCGGCTGGTGGTGATGGAAGGGGTGCCGTGGCCGCGCCCGACCGTGCTGCACGCCGCCCGCCGCGCTGCGGGTGGCGGCAGCGCGCATGACGATCGCGTCGTGCGCGCGCGGCTGGCGCAGGCGTTCGGGCGGCTGATCCGCCGTGCCGGCGATCGTGGCCTGTTCGTGCTGCTGTCGGCGGCGATGCCGTCGCGGCTGCTCGACGCGTTCCCGCCCGGTGTCGTCGTCCGGCGCGTCACGCTGGACGAAGCGGCCGTCATCGTCGCATCGCGGCTTTCCTCCGACGCGAAAGCCGGGCATCAGGCGGCGACGATCGAAGCACCGGGGGCCGCATGAAGACCTTGATCCTGCTCCGCCATGCCAAATCCGGGTGGGAAGACACCGTCGCGCGCGATTTCGATCGCCCGCTGAATCCGAAGGGCAAGCGCGCGGGCCGCACGGTCGGGCAACATATGCGCAGCGCCGGGCTGGTATTCGACGCCGCCGTCGCCTCGCCGGCGGTTCGCGTCATGGAAACGCTGGCGCAGGTCAGCGACGGCTATCGCCAGCCGATCGAGCCCGTCTGGGACCGCCGCATCTATCTCGCCTCCGCCGTCACGCTGCTCGACGTGGTGCAGGAAACCGATGACGGCGTCGCCACGCTGCTGATGGCTGGGCATAATCCGGGGCTGGAGGATCTCGTGCTGATGCTCGTCCCCGATCGGGCCGGCGATCCCGAACGCGACAAGGTCGAGGAGAAATTCCCCACCGCCAGCCTGGCCGAGCTGCATTTCGCGGTCGATCGCTGGTCCGACATCAAGGCCGGCGCCGGCACCCTCACCCGCTTCGTCCGCCCGCGTGATCTCGATCCCGAACTCGGCCCAGACGTTTAGGTGCCGCCTGAAATCTGTCGTTCGGCTAACGCTTGATACTGGATGAAATAAGGATCACATCTTTTTGTGATGATGGTCGCTCCATCGTACTTCTGACGGTTAGGCTGGAGGACAAAAATGCGCCCCATACTTGTTTTCACATTGCTTCTAGGCATCCCATCCGTTCCCGCAATTGGCCAGAAACCGGCTTCAACCGTTGCAAACCTCACGAACACTGAAATGACGCTTATCTTCGATGCGGACCAGGCCGCGCGGAAAGCACCTAGCATCGACTGGTCCGTGGTCAGTGAAGCGGATCGAAGCAGGCGTATCCGTACTCAAACCATGCTGAACGCCGGACAGTTAAACAGTGCTGATGACTTCTATCATGCCGCCTATGTATTTCAGCACGGCGACCTGCCGGAAGATTACCTGAAAGCTCACGCCCTTGCCACAGTCGCGGCAGCGCGAGGAAAGCCGGAGGCGGCTTGGATAGCGGCAGCAACACTCGATCGCTATCTACAGCGCATCGGGCAACCGCAAATCTACGGTACGCAGTATCTTCGCAATGGCAGCAGCGAGTGGACCCAAGAACCCTATCGTCGCGATTTGCTATCAGACGCTCTTCGTGAAGCAACAGGTGTCCCGCCAATCCCTAAGCAGCGGGACCGGTTGAAAGAAATGTCCGCACGCAAGAATCCCTAGGATCGGGACAATTCCTATCGACCTCGCACTGCCCAATCCAGAACGTCCGCTATCCGCGGCAATTTGCCATACACCATGGCTGAGCTGTGTTCCGCGTTCTTGCCCAGAACCCAGGCAACAATTCGTCGAGCCGGTTGACGGGATGGTCCTGGCCGACGCGATCGAGCATGTCAGCCAGCCCATCCTATGGGTTCACCCCGTTCAGCGGGCCGGTTTCCAGCGGTGTGCACATGACGGCGGCGCGCTGGCCGCCACAGTTGGCCCCGTCGAACATTCAGTTTGTCCGACCGAAAGCGATACTTGCATCGCGTTTTCCGCCGGGTTGGTGTCGATCTGCAGCGGCCCGTCAGTGGTATAGGCGAGCAGCGCCGTTTTCGCTCCAGCGCATAGCGCAACGCCTCGGCCAGGGGGGATGCAGGTTGCTACTTTGGCGAGCACGCCATCAGCCCATGCAAAGAAGTCCAGCGGCTGAGTCGTCCCGGGTCCAGAGAACCCGCCCGACATCCGCGACACCTCGGAACCGAATGGATCCGCGCAATTCATCTCACGCCGCCAGCGGAAACCGCAGCAATCGGTCCGCGACCGGCACCAGCGCCTGGCCCGGCGCGCCCAGTGCGCGCACGATCTCCGGATGTCCGGCATCCAGCCCGCCGGTCAGCGCCCCGAACGCCGGCAGGATCAGCTTGGTCGTGCTCGCCACGAAACAGCGCCGCGCCACCCGTCGTCCCCGCACCGTCACGCGCAGCTTGGGGTGGAAATGCCCCGACAGTTCCGGCCGCCGCTCGCGCGGGTCGGCCTCGTGCCGCAGCACCAGCTCGTCGACCACCATCTCCCGCGCGATCTCACCGCCGCAATGGTCGGCGATCGCCGGGTCGTGGTTGCCGGTGATCCACACCCAGCGCAGCCGATCGGTCAGGTCGCGCAGCATCGCCTGCGCGCGCGGCGGCAGCCGCTCGCACCCCTCGACGTCATGGAAACTGTCGCCCAGGCACCAGATTTCGACCGCCGCGGTCGCGTCCGCCAGCGTGGTCAGGTCCGCCAGCGTCGCGATCGAGTCATAGGGCGGCAACAGCTGCCCGAACCGCGCGAACCAGCTCGCTTTCTCGAAATGCAGGTCCGCCACCAGCAACGCCCGCCGCGCCGGCCAGTACAGCGCGCCCTGCGGCAACGCCATCAGATCATGTCCACAGAACGAAAAGGGAACCATCACGCTCCGGTCTATAGGTCCGGAGTGCAGCGCGCCGCAAGGGCTCAGACGCCGGCGCTGGCGTCCTGACCGTCGCCCAGGTCTTCGGTCGCAGCTTTCGCCAGCGCCTTGCCGCCATAGATGAAGCCGTAGACCGGATAGGCTTTCACCCCGATCGCCTTGATCGGCGCATACCAGACCTTGACCTGGCTCCAGTCATTATCGGGCGACGCGTCGACCACGGTCACGTCATTCTCCACCTGCCCGCGATGGCCGTTGATCACCGACCAGTTGGCGTGCGTCACCTTGATCATGCGGTCGCTGATGATCTTGCTGACCGTCGCGACATGGCCGACGCGCATCGCACCGGTCGCCTTGAACACCAGCACCGCGCCTGCCTTCGGTGCGGTTCCGCGGTCATATTTGCCGATCGCCTGGCTCCACCAGGTAAACGCATTTCCGAACAGGTTCACGCCGG
>DASTLZ010000210.1:0-4036 GCA_035714425.1 Sphingomonas sp. | reverse complement strand
GGTTTGCAGTTCGAGGGTCAGCGCGGGAAATTGCTCCGCAGTGCGCGCGCGCCACTGCGCGGTCACGCTGTTGCCGGGTTGCAGCACGGGCCGCATCGCGCGCGATCGGCCGCCGCGGACATAACCGGGCTGCACCCCGTCGTCGCGAGTCAACGCGCGCACGATCGCACCGTGTTCGCCGTGGCTGCGAACGGCCAGCACGATGGCGGTGGCGCACAGATGCATGGCGTGCGTTGTGGGCTCCACACGGCGCCGCGGCAAGATCAGGCGCGGCGCCCCGGCAAGATCAGGCGCGGCGGAGGCGATCCGCGACACGCTTGGCCAGGCCGCTGGCCGCCAGCGTCTTCGCGCGCGTCATCGCGCCATCGAAGCGGGCCAGCGCAGCCAATGTCGCGCGGTTCGCCAGCGAGGCGCGCAACAGCAGCAGATCGACGCACGGCGTGCCGCCGGTGGCGAACTGGCGTTTGTGCTGCCCCTCCCCTTCCGTGAAATCGAAATAGGCGAACCGGTCTTCGAACAGCTGCCGCATCGCTTCCGCATGCAGCACGCTGCCCGGCGATAGCGCGGCGAACGCGGGATCGTGGCCGACGTAATCGTAGCGCAGCGCGCTGCCTTGCGCCGAACACCAAAGGTATGCGGCCGGGCGGCCATCGATCAGCAACAGCCATGCACGCGCCGTATCGGCTTCCCCCAGCGCCGCCATGCGGCCGAGGAAGGCGGCATCGCCGGGCAGAGCCGAGCCGAGCAGTTTTTCCTGATAGGTCCTGCGCGCCAGCGGACGGGCGAGCGCGTGGAAATCGGCCAGTTCGGCGGCAGTGCGATAGCCCCGGATTTCGATCTGGCCCGCGTCCGCCAAACGCCGCGCCTTGCGCTTCATCACTGAACGCGCGTTGCCCGACATCTGCGCCAGCCACGCGGCGTGACCGATCGACAGATCGGTGTGATAGCGCAAATACCGTTGGCGGATGTGCGTGGTGCAGCCTTCCGCCGCGACGGCGCCGAGCGCATCCTCCGGCAGCGACAGGATCGAAAAGCCGTCCGCATCGCCGATCGGCGGCAGCGCGCGCGGATAGCCGGCCAGCACCTCGTCCAGCGTCCAGCCGATGCGGATCAACCGGCGCGGCACCGACACCAGGGTACGAGCGCCGACCTGAAACCGGATCGGCGCATCGACCAAGATGGCTGCGGTCACACCCGCTCCTCGACCAGGTTGGACCACAATTGTTCGGTCTGCCGTCGATATCGCCGCAGGCGGTTCGGCGCGAGCGGCTGATCGGGTTGGCCGAGTTTCAGGTCCGGCCGATCGACGAAATGCGTTGTCGGCAGGATGTGGGCGCGGCGTTCCAGCACCCCGCATAGCCGTTCGAAGCGGCGGACGTGGACGGCATTGGCGCGCGTGCCGACCCGGTTGGCCAGTTCGAAGCCGTGGCTGACGATCGTGACCGCGGCATGGCCGCTGGCAGCCGCGTGATCCAGCGCGTCACGGGCTTCGCCGGACGACAGGGCGCACAATTGGAACGTGCGCAGCACGCCGGGCCTGTCCTCGATCACCGTCACCGGCACTTGCAGCACTTCGCGCATGATCGGGGCGATCTGGCGCGCCGGCAGGCCGATCTGGCAGGGCCACGGCTGCGCATGACCATTGTGGCTGCTGTCGTAGCTCAACCCGATGTGCGCCAAGGCCCGCAACGTATCGTCGTTGGCGGAATAGGAGCCGGCCCGGAAGGCGAGCGGCGCCGGCGCGCCCGCTTCGATCAGCAAGGATCTGGCGGTGCTCAGCAGATCGCGCTGCGCCGCCGGATCGAAATCGATCAGCTCGAACTTGGCATGGGCCACCCCGCCGTCGCCGATCTTCGCACCCGTCCACTGCGTGTGCATGTGCATCTGCACTTCCTGCCCCGCCTGCTGGATGGCATCCACCATCCGCGCGAACGGCGCGATGCCGTAGATCAGCGCGGGCATCGGATCGACGAAGAAACTGGCCTTCAACCCGTGCCGCTTGAGCAGCGCCAGCGTATAGCTCAGCCCGACACCGCCCGGCTCGATCGAACGATCGTAGATCGCGTCGACCGGCAGGCCAGCGACATGGTGGCGCCACGCAAATTCCATGTCGATCGTAAGGAAGACCGGCGTCGGCATGCAGGCGCCTTATCGAGCCAAGATGAACATTCTGTCACTTCCGCCCAGCCGCTACCGCGAATGATAGAAATCGTAAACCTGCCGCGCGACCGCCGCAGAGACGCCGGGCGCCTGTTGCAAATCCGCCAGGCTGGCGTTGCGCACCGCGCGGCCGGTGCCGAAGTGCATCAGCAGCGCCTTCTTGCGCGCCGGGCCGATGCCGGGCACTTCGTCCAGCGGGCTCGCGCCGATCGCCTTCGATCGTTTTTCCCGGTGCGCGCCGATGGCGAAGCGGTGGACTTCGTCGCGCAGCCGCTGGAGGTAGAACAGCACCGGCGAATTGACCGGCAGCTGGAATTCGCGGCCGTCGAGCATGTGGAACACTTCGCGGCCATCGCGGCCGTGGTGCGGCCCCTTCGCGACGCCGACCATGCACACGTCCTCGATGCCCAGATCTTCCAGCGCCGCCTTGCACGCGTTCAATTGCCCGCGCCCGCCGTCGATCAGCACCAGATCGGGCCAGTCGCCGGCATCGCGGTCGGGGTCTTCGGACTGCGCGCGTGAAAAGCGCCGGGTGAAGACTTCGCGCATCATCGCGAAATCGTCGCCTGGCGCGCTATCCTTGTTGCGGATGTTGAACTTGCGATACTGGCCTTTGCGAAACCCCTCTGGCCCGGCGACCACCATCGCGCCGAGTGCGTTGGTGCCCTGAATATGGCTGTTGTCGTAGACTTCGATGCGGTCGGGCGGCTCGGCCAGATCGAACAGGTCGGCGACGTCGCGCAGCAGCTTTGCCTGCGTCGTCGATTCCGCCAGTCGGCGCTCCAGCGCCTCGCGCGCATTGCGCTGCGCCTGTTCCATCAGGCGGCGGCGGTCGCCGCGCTGCGGCACCGACAGCGCGACCTTGTACCCCGCGGCATCGCCCAGTGCCTGCGTCAGCAACGGGGCTTCGGGCAATTCGCGGTCGAGCAGGATCTGGCGGGCGGGCGGCACCTCCTCGTAGAATTGCATCAGGAATTGCGACAGCACTTCGTCTTCCGGCACGTCGTTGGTATGCGACGGAAAGAAGCTGCGGTGGCCCCAATTCTGGCCGCCGCGGATGAAGAACGCCTGGATGCCCATCACCCCTTCCAGACACGCCAGCGCGAAGATGTCGGCGTCGCCGACTCCTTCGGCGTTGATCGCCTGCGTTCCCTGAATGAAGGTCAGCGCGCGAAGGCGGTCGCGCAGGACGGTGGCCAGCTCGAAATCCATCGCTTCGGCCGCCGCCTGCATCTGCGCGCCCAGTTTCGCCTGCACCTGCGTCGATTTGCCGGCCAGGAAACTTTTCGCGTCCTCGACCAGCTCGCGGTACGCATCCGGATCGACCCGGCCGACGCACGGCGCCGAGCAGCGCTTGATCTGATAGAGCAGGCACGGCCGGTCCCGCGTCTTGAAGAAGCCGTCGGTGCACGAGCGCAGCAGGAACAGCTTTTGCAGCGCGTTCAGCGTGTTGTTGACGCTGCCCGCGCTGGCGAAGGGGCCGTAGTAATTGCCCTTCGCCCGGCGCGCGCCGCGGTGCTTCTGGATTCGCGGATAATCGTGGTCGTCGCGCAGCAGGATGAAGGGAAAGCTTTTGTCGTCGCGCAGCAGCACGTTGTACGCGGGGCGATAGCGTTTGATGAGCTGCGCTTCGAGCAGCAGCGCTTCGGCTTCGTTGTTGGTGGTGACGATCGTCATGCTGCGCGTCTGCGACACCATGCGTTGCAGCCGTTTGGGGAGCCGGTCGACCTGGGTGTAGTTCGTCACCCGGTTCTTCAGCGCGCGGGCCTTGCCGACGTAGAGCACGTCGCCCTTGGCATCGAGCATGCGGTATACGCCTGGGCGTGCGGGCAAGGTTCGGACGACGTTGCGGATTGCCGCGACACCGGCCTCAAGG
>DASTLZ010000209.1:0-7595 GCA_035714425.1 Sphingomonas sp. | reverse complement strand
CGCGGCGTCGACTTCGGTCAGGAACAGGCCGTGGCCGAGCGCGCCCGGAATGCCATCGATGGCCGATGCCGTCGCCGGGGGATCGTTCAAGACGGCGAAACGGCAATCGGCGATCGGATTGCCGTTGTCGCTCAACGTCTTCGGCCGGATCGTCACGTCGGCGCCCAGCGCCGTCAGCCGCGCGACCACGAAATCGCGCGCGAATGGAAGCACCTCCACGGGCACCGGCACCGCGCCGATCCGTGCCACGCGCTTCGTCCCATCCGCGATCACGATCATGCGATCCGCCGCGGCGGCAACCACTTTTTCGCGCAGCATCGCCCCGCCCGCGCCCTTGATTGCCCAGCACCCTTCGTCGATCTCGTCGGCGCCGTCGATCGCCAGATCGATTCGCGCCACCCCCGCAAAGTCTTCGACGATGATCCCCAGCGACCGGGCCAGCGCCTCGCTCGCCACCGATGTGGCCACCGCACGGATGGTCAGGCCCTGCGCGACGCGGGCGCCGATCAGCCTTATCGCATGCGCCGCCGTCGACCCGGTGCCGAGCCCCACGACCATCGAATCGGCGATCTCAGCTACGGCGACCGCAGCTGCGGAACGCTTGTCCTGGTCGATCATCTTGCCCAGCCGGAAATGGTTCGCACACCTTACGCACGAACTCGGCGTCAGGTGCTGGTCATCCCCAGCGTTTTGCGGCAATCAGCCAATTCAGCGGGCAGCCTCGCTGGTTTTCGGAAACGAGGAACGTCCTTGGTGTATTCGGGTAGGATCGCGCTCGGCGCCATGCTGGTGACGCTCGCGGCGTGCGGTGGTAGCGGTGGCGGCAATGGTTCTGCCGGTGCGGCAAAGGGCGGTCGCGGCGGTGCACAAAGCACGCCCACCGTCGGGTTCGCCGTCGTCCAACCGACCGAAGCGGCGATCTCCACCCAGCTGGCCGGACGCGTCAGCGCGTTCGAGAGTTCCGACGTGCGCCCACAGGTGAGCGGCATCATCCGCCGCCGCCTGTTCACCGAAGGCTCCGTGGTTCGCCGCGGCCAGCCGTTGTACGAGATCGACCCTCGCCTGTACCGGGCCGCCGCCAACGAAGCGCAGGCCAACCTGCAAAGCGCACGCGCCAATGCGGAAGCGGCGCGCATTCTGGCCGAGCGCTACAAACCGCTGGCGCAGCAGCAGGCGGTGAGCCAGCAGGATTACACGAACGCGGTCGCCACCGCCCGGCAGGCGCAGGCATCGGTGGCGCAGACCGGGGCGGCGTTGCAGACGGCGCGGATCAACCTGCAATTCACCAAGGTTCCGGCACCAATATCCGGGCGGATCGGCCGGTCGCTGTTCACCGTCGGCGCCCTGGTGTCCGCCACGCAGACCGATCCGCTGGCGCAGATCCAGCGGCTCGATCCGATGTTCGTCGACATCCAGCAATCGAGCGCGGACATGCTGGCGCTCCGGCAGTCGCTGGGCAAGAACGGCGTCGTCGCGACCCGTGCGGTCGTCCGGCTGACCCTGGAAGACGGCAGCGATTACGGACGGACGGGCAGCGTCGAGTTCTCCGAGGCGCTCGTCGATATTTCGACGGGCACGGTCACGCTCCGGGCGCGGTTCGCCAATCCGCAGGGGATATTGCTGCCGGGCATGTTCGTGCAGGCGCGGTTCGACCAGGCGATCAACACCCGCGCCTTCCTGGTGCCCCAAGCCGGCCTCGCCCGCGATCCCAAGGGCAATGCGACGGTGATGATCGTCGGTCCCGGCAACAAGGCAGTGCAGAAGACGGTGCGCGCCGACCGGACGCAGGGGAACAATTGGGTGGTGACGCAAGGGCTCGAGGCGGGCGACCGCGTGATCGTGCAGGGCCTGGGTATGCTCAAGCCGAACCAGACGGTGAAGCCGGTTCCCGCCAATTCCGCGCAGCGCGTACAGCCGCCGACGAAGGAGCAGATGGAGCGCCAGAGGCAGAGTCAGGGCCAGACCAAGGGCCAGGGCAAGCAAGGCGGGGGCGGCTGATCGCACGATGATGAGCCGCATCTTCATCGATCGCCCCATCTTTGCGTGGGTGCTGGCGATCATCGTCATGCTGGGCGGGATCGGCGCGATCCTGACCCTGCCGATCGCGCAATATCCCGACGTGGCGCCGCCGCAGGTGTCGGTGCGCGCCACCTATCCCGGCGCGAACGCGCAGACGTTGCAGAATTCGGTGACACAGATCATCGAGCAGACGCTGACCGGCATCGACGGCCTGCTGTATTTCACGTCATCGTCGTCCAGCCGCGGATCGGTGAATATCACCGCCACGTTCGAAAAAGGCACCGACCCGGACATCGCCCAGGTCCAGGTGCAGAACCAGGTGTCGCAGGCGACCGCACGGTTGCCGCAGCAGGTGCAGCAGCAGGGGATCACGGTCCGCAAGTCGAACCCGGACAATCTGCTGATCGCAGGCATCTACGACGAAACGGACAAGATGACCGGGCAGGACGTGTCCGACTATCTCGTCTCGAACCTTCAGGAACCACTGGGCCGCGTGCCGGGCGTCGGCGACATCAACGTGTTCGGATCGCAATATGCGATGCGCATCTGGCTCAATCCGGGACGGCTGGCGAGTTACCAGCTGATGCCGTCCGACGTGACCAGCGCGATCACGTCACAGAACACCGAAGTCGCGGCGGGCGAGATCGGCGGGTTGCCGGTGCCGACCACCCAGATGCTGAACGCCACGGTCACGGCGCAGTCGCGTCTGCAGACGCCGGAGCAATTTCGCCAGATCATCGTCAAAACGTTGAGCAACGGCGCAACCGTGCGCCTGTCGGACGTCGCGCGCATCGAACTGGGTGCGGAAAGCTATGCGGCCGTCATCCGCATCAACAGGCATCCGGGCGCCGGCATCGCCGTGCTGACGTCCCCCGGCGCCGATGCGTTGAAGACGGCCGAACTGGTCAAGGCCGAAGTCGCGCGCGTGTCGAAGGCGTTTCCCGCGGGCCTGAAGGTCGCCTATGCCAACGACACGACCGCGTTCATCAAGCTGTCCATCGACGAGGTGGTCAAGACACTGATCGAGGCGGTGATCCTGGTCGTCATCGTGATGTTCGTGTTCCTCCAGAACTGGCGCGCGACGTTGATCCCGACGATCGCGGTGCCGGTCGTCCTGCTCGGCACGTTCGGCGTGCTGGCGATGACCGGTTTTACCATCAACACCCTGACCCTGTTCGGACTGGTGCTCGCGATCGGCCTGCTGGTCGATGACGCGATCGTGGTCGTGGAAAACGTCGAACGGCTGCTCGACGAGAACCCTGGTCTCTCGCCGCGCGACGCGACGATCCGGTCGATGGACGAGATTTCGGTCGCGCTGATCGCCATTGCCCTGGTCCTGTCGGCGGTGTTCCTGCCGATGGCGTTCTTCGGCGGATCGACCGGCGTCATCTATCGCCAGTTTTCGGTGACCATCGTGTCGGCGATGGTCCTGTCCGTGCTGGTCGCCCTGATCCTGACCCCCGCCCTGACCGCGCATCTGCTAAAGCCGCGCGGGCACGAAGAGCAACGGGATGCAGGGTCGAGCCGCTTTCCGCGCGTCGCGCGCGTGTATCAGGGCGCAAAGGACAAGTTCAATTCGGGCTTCGAGCGAATGGTCGAGAATTACAGCAATGCCGTCGTCACGGTGATCGACCGCAAATGGCTGTTCCTGCTGATCTATGCCGGCGTCGTCGCGCTGCTCGCCGTTCTCTTCCTGCGCCTGCCCACCGGGTTCCTGCCTAACGAAGATCAGGGCAGCGCCATCTTGCAATTCCGCCTTCCTGCCGGCGCCACGCAAGGACGCACGCTGGCGGTGCGGCGCCAGATCGAGACATATTTCGCGCAATACGAACCCAAGAACACTGCCGTTCTGTTCACCGTCGCGGGCGGTGGCGGCGGTGGTGGCGTGGCGGGACAGAATACCGGCCAGGGCTTTCTGAATTTCGTCGATTGGGCCGATCGCAAGGGTAAGGAGAATACCGCCGACGCCATCACCGCGCGTGCGACGGCGGCCTTGTCGGGCATCCGCGATGCGCAGGTTTTCGCGCTCGTCCCGCCCGCCGTGCGCGGCCTGGGCCAGTCGGCGGGCTTCACGATGGAATTGCAGAATGCGTCGGGCATGAGCCAGGACAAGTTCGAGGCCGCGCGTGATAAATTGCTTGCCGCCGCCAACGCCGATCCGATGTTGACTGGCGTGCGCCTGACCGAATTGCCCGATATCGCCACGTTGCAGGTCGACACCGACCAGCAGAAGGTTGCCGCGCTGGGCCTGACCCAGGCCAACGTCAATTCGACGCTGTCGACGGCGTTGGGCGGGGTATATGTCAACGACTTCATCGATCGGGGCCGCGTCAAGCGGGTGTATGTGCAGGGCGATGCGCCGTTCCGATCGCAGCCCGATGACATCAAACAATGGTTCGTCCGCGGATCGACCGGCCAGATGACGCCCTTCTCGTCTTTCTCCGCGACCCGCTGGAGTCAGGCACCGACCACGCTTTCCCGGTTCAACGGCATTCCGTCGTTCGAATTCCAGGGATCGCCGGCAGCGGGGAAGAGTTCGGGCGACGCGATGGAGCGAATGGCGCAATTGGCCGCGCAGATACCCGGCACCACCGTTGCCTGGGCGGGCCTGTCCTACCAGGAGCGCCTGTCGTCCGGCCAAGCCCCGTTGCTGTACGGCATCTCGATTCTGGTCGTGTTCCTGTGCCTGGCTGCCTTGTACGAAAGCTGGTCGATCCCGGTCGCGGTGCTGCTCATCATCCCCCTCGGCCTGATCGGCGCCATCGCGTTCGTCACGCTGCGCGGGTTGACCAATGACGTATATCTCCAGATCGGTCTGCTGACGACGATGGGGCTGGCATCGAAGAACGCGATCCTGATGATCGAATTCGCCGAACAGGCCGAACGGGAAGGCAAACGCGTGCTCGACGCAGCGCTGGAGGCGGCACGGCTGCGGCTGCGGCCGATCCTGATGACCAGCTTCGCGTTCATCTTCGGCGTCATGCCGCTGGCGATCTCGACCGGCGCCGGCGCGAACAGCCGCATCGCCATCGGCACTGCCGTCATCGGCGGCATGTTGACCGCGACGGTCCTGGCGATCTTCTACATTCCGCTGTTCTTCGTCCTGATCCGACGCGGGGTACGCGACGGCATGGCGAAGCTGCGCGGGAAGCCGACGGGCTATCAGCGCAAGGACGGCGATGGCGATGGCGATGGCGGCGGCGGCGCGGGCGACAACCCGCCGCCGCCCGAAGCCCCCAATGCCCGTCGGCCGGAGCCGGCATGATGCGCCTCCCCGCCCGCGCCTCGTCCGCGCTGCTCGCCACGCTTTTGGCCGGCTGCTCGCTTGCGCCCGCTTATGTCCGGCCCGTACCGCCGGTGCCGACATCCTGGCCGATCGGCGATGCCTATCTGCGTCAGTCGGAGGCGCCGTTGCCGGCGATCACGTATCGCGACGTGTTCCGCGACGTGCGCTTGCAGAGCATCATCGATCAGGCGCTCGTGAACAACCGCGACCTGCGGATCGCCGCCGCCAACATCGCGGCGGCCCGTGCGCAATACCGGATCCAGCGGGGCGACCTGTTCCCGGCGATCGACGGCAGCGGGCGTTACAGCCTGTCCGGCGGCGGCAACGGCGCACGGAGCACCGCGACGGGAACGACGGGGACCGGCACCACCGGCAATGGGACGACGGGCACCGGGACGACGGGGACAGGGACGACAGGCACAGGGACGACGGGCACGGGCACGGGTACGACGGGGACGGGGACGAACACCAACGGGACCAATGGCTCGATCCTCACCTCGTCCAGCTCGAACAGCAGCTTTTCAGTATCGCTCGGCGTTACCGCGTTCGAACTCGACCTGTTCGGCCGCGTCCGATCGCTGACCCGGGCGCAGCTGGACCGTTATTTCGCGACCGAAGCGGCCGCGCGCGCGACGCGCCTGACGCTGGTCGGCGATATCGCCGATGCGTGGTTCACCTATGCCGCCGACCGCAGCCTGATGAAGATCGCGCAGGACACCACGGCCAGTGCGGAGCGCAGCGTGCGCCTGACGCGGCTGCGCCTGGAAGGCGGCATCGCACCACGCACCGACCTGCGCCAGGCCGAACAGATCCTGGCGACCGCGCAATCCAGCCTGGCGCAACAGACGACCGCCCTCGCGCAGGACGTCAACGCCCTCCAGTTGCTGGTGGGTGCGCCGGTGGACGCTACCCTGCTGCCCGCCTCGATCGAATCGGTCGCGAACAGCGCCGCGGCGCTGCCGGCCGGGCTGGAGTCGGGTATCCTGCTCCGCCGCCCCGATGTGGTCGAAGCCGAATATAGTTTGCGCGCGACCAATGGAGAGATTGGCGCCGCGCGCGCGGCGCTGTTCCCGCGCATCTCGCTCACCGGGCTGGTCGGGTTCGCCAGCACGGCGCTGACCTCGCTCTTCTCGGGCGGCGCGTTCAATTACGCCGCAGCGCCCGGCGTCAGCGTGCCGATCTTCAATGCCGGCGCCGCGCGCGCCAACGTGCGCTTTTCCGAAGCACAGCGCGACGCCGCACTGGCGACCTACGAACGCACGATCCAGACCGCGTTTCGCGAAACCGCCGACGCCCTCGCGCGACAGGGAACGATCGCCGCCCAGCTCGCGGCGAACACCCGCTTCCAAGAAGCGGCGCTCGACACCTATCGATTGACGGAGGCGCGCTACCGCGGCGGCATCGACACCTTCCTGACCAGCCTGGACGCCCAGCGCTCGTTGTTCACGGCGCAGCAGACGTTGGTCTCGGCCCGGCTGGTGGCGGCCAGCAACCGCGTGGCCCTGTACCGCGTGCTGGGCGGCGACACGACGCTGGAGGCGACGGCGGACGGGCCGAAGCCGGTGACGCAGGCCGGCGCCCCGCGCGCGGAATAATCACTCGCCATGCAGTCGATCGTCATCCTCACCGGCGCCGGCATCTCCGCCGAATCGGGCATCGCCACGTTTCGCGGGCCTGGTGGATTGTGGGAGGGGCAGCGCGTCGAGGACGTCTGCACGCCGGACGCATTGGCGGCAAACCCGGAGCTGGTCCACCGCTTCTACGACCTGCGGCGCGAAGCGCTGGCGCATGTCGTGCCCAATGCCGCGCATGATGCGCTGGCGCGGCTCGATGCGCAGTGGCGGGGCGAGTTCCTGATCGTGACGCAGAACGTGGACGACCTGCACGAGCGGGCCGGGGCGCGGCGGATGTTGCACATGCACGGGGCGCTACGATCCGCACTGTGCTCAGCCTGCGACGCGCGGCACCCGTGGGAGGGCCCGTTGCCCCCGAAGACGGTTTGCGCGGAATGCGCCGCCGCAGCGCTTCGGCCCGACATCGTTTTCTTCGGGGAGATGCCGTACGAGATGGAGGCGATCGACGCGGCGCTTGCAGGCTGCGATCTGTTCGTGTCGATCGGAACATCGGGCGCGGTGTACCCCGCCGCTGGCTTCGTGCGGACGGCGCGGCATTACGGTGCGCGAACCCTGGAGATCAACCTGGAGCCGTCGGGCGGCAGCATCTTCTTCGCCGAAAGCCGGATGGGGCCGGCGGGTACGCTGGTGCCGGGGTGGGTGGACGAGGTGCTGGG
>DASTLZ010000208.1:0-9815 GCA_035714425.1 Sphingomonas sp. | reverse complement strand
AAATTCCTATCGCGCCACCGGCCTGCATCACACGATACCGGCCGGCGACCAGAGCGTCAGGCGACGAAGACCAGGATAATCATCGTCACGAAAGCGAGCAGGCCGAGAAGCTCGGCAGCCGCGAAGCCGATGAACAGGCGACCCTGCTGGCTGTCGGCGGCACCCGGATTGCGCAGCGCGCCTTCCAGGAACTTGGCGAAGACGTTGCCGACACCCAGGGCAGCGATGCCCATGCCGATTGCGGCCAGGCCGGCACCGAGCAGCTTTGCGGCTTCTGCGTCCATGATAATCTCCAGATGATATTGGGTTGGTGGAATAAGGTAAGGGGAAAACGATCAGTGCAGGTTGACGGCGTCGTTGAGATAGACCGACGTCAACAGCGCGAAAACATAGGCCTGAATGGCCGCCACCAGCAGTTCGAGCAGGGTGATACCAATCATCAGCACCATGCTGGGCAAGGTGACGATGCCGATATACACACCGCCCAGGTTCATGCCGTTGATGACGAACGCGGCCAGCACCTTCAACAGGATGTGCCCCGCCGTCATCGCGACGAACAGTCGCAGGCCCAGCGAGAACGGGCGCACCAGGAAGCTCATCAGCTCGACGACGAAGATCAGCGGGATCATCAGCACCGGCGTGCCGTGCGGCACGAACAATGAGAAGAAGTGGAAGCCGTGCTTGCCGAAACCGACGATCAGGACGATCGAAAAGCTGATGAGGGCCAGCACGCCGGTGACCGTCAGATGGCTGGTGATCGTGAACGGATGCACCCCGGGGACGAGGCCGAAGGGCAGCAATCCCAGGATGTTGGCGAACAGGATGAACATGAACAGCGAGAAGACGTAAGGCACGAAACGCTTGCCCTGCGGGCCGATGTTCGACGTCAGCATCGACGTGATGAAGCCGGTGAAGCCCTCCACCGCCATCTGCCATCGACCGGGGATCAGCTCGCGCTTCATGCCGCCCAGCATGAACAGCCACAGCGCCACCAGCGTGACGACCATCCACAGCGCCGAATTGGTGAAGGACAGATCGTAACCGCCCACCACCCAATGCGAGCCGAACGCCGGCTCGATCAGGAACTGGTGCATCGGATCGATCTTGCCGCCCTGTTCTGCCGCCTGTTCTGCCGCCACTGATCCCGTTTCCCGCATGCGCCAAACGCCCGGCTATTCCGGGCGTTCGGTCGATATCCGAATGATCTGCCTGAACGCGACGGCTATTCCGAGGAACAGCATCACGATCAATCCCCAGGGCGCGGTGCCGAACCAGCGGTCTATCAGCCAGCCGATCAGCGCGCCGCCCACGAGACTTCCGATGAGCGCGGCGATGACGCGATTGCCTTGCGAGTAACCCCGCTCGGCGCTCGGCGCGACCTGCCCCGTTCGTGCCGCTTCCTTCACGCGCACCTCCCGCAACCGCTCGTCGAGCGCGGAGAGGCGCGGATCGTCTGCGCCGTGGAACTCCCGTCCGGGACCGTCTTCCGCCATGCGTATTCCCTCGCCTGTTCAACATCTTGACCGGCAGAGGAAAGCGCGCACGAGCGGCGAGCAATCCCGCCAAGGCACGCGCCGTTTAGGAACAGGTGGCCACCAAGTCAACCGCAGCCGCGCGAGCCGGGCAGCGTGGTGCCGCACGGACGAGCGATCGGATCTGGACCGTGCCCGCCTAGGCGCAGCGGGAATCGCGCTCCGGGGCGGCGGCGGTGCGGGTTTTCCATACGCCGTCGGGCGTCTTGTACTTCTCGCCCGCGCTGGTCTGCGCGATGAGGTTGCAGCCGCTGGTAAACGCCAATTGTTCGACGGTCGCGCCGCTGGCGGTGGCTTTCTGCGTATAGGCGGACTTACGCTGGATATTGATCGCGCTGACCAGCTGGCGCAGCCCGGCGTCTGCCGCGCCGACGATGCCGAGGTAACCGTCCGGCTGCTCGCCCACCGCACCGCTGGCGCGCGCGGCGGCATAAGCAGGATCGCGCTGCGCCCAGGCGGCAGCGGCGGTGCCGACCAGAGCGAGGCCTGCGATGATGGTCACGAACTTGCGCATCAGAATATCCCCGGGTTCTGCTGAATCAACGACTTCGCTTCGCCGTCGAGGCGATAGACCACTTCCTGCGTCACGTTGATGTTGAGGTTGATTTCGATCGGCTTGGTCGGCGCGGACACATTCACGCAGGCTGCCGTCATCGTCATCATCGCACTCATCGTCGCGAAAGTCGTGATCCTGTGCATCGTCGTCAATCCTTGTCGGTATGTGGCACGGCCGCGCTTGCGGGGGGCTGAACGGGTGGCGGCGCTGTTTTGGCAGGATCGCGCCGCGACGCATCCTCCAGCAGCGCGGGTAGGTTGCGCTGGATCAGGCGTTTGGGGTCGTAGAAGGACTGCGCCGAATCGAGCAGCCCGCGAAACGGCGCGCGGATGCGGATGTTGAACACCAGCGGCAGGCGTTGGAGCCGGCGGATCAGGACGTTGGTCTTTGCGCCCTGTCCCTGGCTGATGCCGGCAAAGCGCACGTCGGTGACCATTTCGCCGGCCAGCGGGCCGTTCATCGTCAGCGTCAGGTCGCGGTAGCGCAAGGATTTCAGGGCCTGGAACGCGAAATTGCCCCAGAAGCCGACATCCTTCTCGCCGATCTCCCCGACATAGGCCAGCGTGCCGCCGCCTTCGCGCACCGTCATGTTGCCGCCTTCGATCCGGCCGCCGGTATCGTCGAAGATCATCGGCAGCAAACCGTCGAACGTGCCGGTGGCATCCAGATTCTTGAAATCGAACTGTTGCAGGAAACGATCGGCCGCGACCCCGTCGACCCGGAACGTCATGCGCCGTTCGCGCGCGGCGGAGAAATCGAGCAACGTCGGCGCAAGGGTCAGCCGTCCGCCCGCGAACGGCCATGCGCCGCCTTCCACCTGCACCCGCGCATCAGGCAACGTCCGATAACGGATCACGCCGTCGGTGACGGGGATGCCGGGATTGACCGAGGCGACGTTGGCGATCTGTCCGGGCGCGCTTTGCAGCGCCAGCAGGTCGGTGAAGCGGATTTCGGTGGCGATGCCGGTGACCGGGCCGAAAGCGGCGGCGAGATCGGTGCCGGCGGTGCGGAACACGCCGGACGACGTGACACCGTCAGCGGTCCAGCCGATATGGCCCGCGCCCGACACCGTGCCGCGTACGTCGGCGATGACGCCGTAGGTGAGGCGGGTGAGCAATTCGGGCTGAAACCTCTGCGTGAACGACAGGGCCGGCACGGCGAGATCGGCGTGGCCGATGCCGGACGACAGCGCATGGACGATCGCCACATCGGCGACGCGCGTGCCGGTCGTGGGTTCGTGGAGGACGCCTTTCGCGGTGATCGCACCGGCGACCAGCGACAACGCGACATCGCGCGCGGCCATCGGCTGAAAGCGCGGCGTCGGGGCGGCATCGGCGACGGCCAGCGCGCCGGTCAGGGTCAGCGCGCCGCCCGCGAACCGCCAGTCGCCGGCGGCGGCGGACAGCAGCAGGGGGACGTTGGCGATCTGCCCTGCCCCGCCCGCGAAACCCCCGGTGAGTTCCCCATTCAGGCGCCCTTCGATCCGTGCGAAGTCGAGCCGGGTCTCGCGCGCCGGGCTGCCGATCCGGGTCTGCACGCCATCGACCGCGAACCCGCGATCCGAAAGGCGCAGCGTCGCGCCGGTCAGCGCGAGAGCGACGGGCGTACTGCCCAGCATGCCGCTCAGCCGGGTGGCGGCGATACGGGCACCGCCGCGCAGTCCGCCGTCGGTGCGCACCAAAGCGCCGTCGATCGGGCACAACGTCAGCGTCGCAGGGCGCAACGTCAGGCCGGATACGGCGAGACGATCGAAGCGCAAAGGCGCGCAGGCGGGGTTCAGGACCAGGCCGGATGCGGCGATGCGCAGGTCGATCGGCAGGGTCAGGCCATCGACCCGGCCATCGCCGACCGGGCCCGACACGGTGGCGCGAGTGACGATGCGCGTTGTGCCGCCGGTAACGACCGTGACGGGGGTCAGCGCCAACCGCGCATTGCCCACGACATAAGGCGCCATCGCCAGTTGCACGCGCTGCCCTGACCCTTGCGGGGTGACGCGTGCGGCGATCGTCGGGAGGCCGCCACCGGACGCGACGACGCGGCCGTGGAGAGACGGCGCGGAGCGGGATCGCCACGCAATGACGCCGCCGGGCGACAGCGCGACCTGCGCACCCGTGGGCGAGGCCAGTTTCGCCTCACGCACTTGCACCCGCATATCGTCGCCGCGGAACAGGCCGATTTCGGCTTCCCCGGAGAATTGCCGAGAGGCGGCGCCCAGCGCAGCGGACAGGCGGTCGACCAGCGGCGCGACGGGGGAGCCAGCCGCCAGCCCGGCGAAGCGGGGGACGAACCGGCTGGCGTCCGCGTCGGCGACGGCCAGCTTGCCCGCGTAACTCATTTGCGTGCCGTTTTCCCGCGCTTCGATCCCGCCATCGAGACGCAGCTGGCCCGCCCACATGCCGAAGCCGCGCGGGGCGGTGGCGGCGAGTTTCGTCTCGACCGAAACGTCGCGGCCACCCTGATGGACGAGGCGCAAGGTGCCGGCCAGCGCGTCCGCGCGCGCCAAGGGGTGCGAGAGGGTGCCGGTCTGCAGCCGGATCGTCGCCGACGAGCCGCTGGGTCTGGCGAGCAGCAATGTCGCGTCGAGTTCGCTACGCACGCCCGTCACGGCAACGCCGGCGCAGGCAGCGCGCGCGAAATTCATCGGGCCTGCCAGCGTCACGCGACGGTCGGCGGTGCGGATGCGCAGGGCCGACCCCAGCCGCTCGCCCGCGCAATCACCCTGCCCCAGCCGCTCGGCGATGATCGCGACCCGGCCGACGAAGCCGTTGTCCAGCGGGCCGCTGCCGGTGAAGGCGAGCCCAACGACGCCATAGGTCGTCTCCAGCCGCATCCGCCCGTCCGCCACCGACAGATCGATATGCGGCAGCGTGAAGGCACCGCCACGGGGCGCGGGCAACAGCCGGTCGATCGTGCCCAGCGACAGCTTGCCGTCGACCTGTCGCCCACGCACCCGCAGATGCCCTGCCCGCACGCCAGCCAGTTCGACGCCGTGCAGCCCGATGCGGGTGCGCGTCTCGATCCAGTCCGCGACCAGATCGGGGTGCGCGGGGTCGCCGATGACGACATCGGTCAGGCGCTGGCCGCCCAATGCGAGATCGGCGATATGGTAGCGCGCCGGCACCTTCGCGGCGGCGAGCGTGCGATCGACGAAACGCTCCGCGATCGGCTTGCGCATCAACCACAGCGCGACGAGGCCGGCGAGGACCACCAGCGCGACCGACAGCGCGATGCGGCGCCGGTGTGCGAAACGGGGGCGGCCGAAACGGGGGCGGATCGCGGGACCGTCGTCGCTCGTCCCTTCCACGCTCACTCCCCGATCACTGCGAGGCAGCTATAGGCCCGGGAGGCCCGCCCGCGCAATTGCGCGAGCGGAAGGGCATGCTTAGGGTTCGCGTCATGGCCGACGAAGACGCATCCGTGAACGACAATGCCGGGCACCGTGCGCGATTGCGCCTGCGGCTGGCGGAGGGCGGCGGCGAGGCGTTGCTGGATCACGAGCTGATCGAATATCTGCTCGCGCTCGCCATCCCGCGGCAGGATACCAAGCCGCTGGCAAAGGCGTTGCTCCGCGAGTTCGGCGGGATCGGCGGCGTGCTGACCGCGGACGGCGAGGCGCTGATGCGCGTGAAGGGCATGGGCGAACGATCCGTGGCGGCGGTGAAGATCGCCCATGCCGCCGCGATCCGCCTGTTGCGCAGCGACGTGGCGGCGCGGCCGGTGCTGGCCAATTGGCAGGCTTTGCTCGATTATCTGCGCGCCGATATGGTCCACCACGCGATCGAGCGGTTCCGGGTACTCCACCTGAACACCAAGAACATGCTGATCCGCGACGAAGTGATGAGCGAAGGGTCGATCGACCAGGCCGCGGTCCACGTCCGCGAAGTGATCCGCCGCGCGATCGATCTGGGATCGGCCGCGATCATCCTGGTCCACAACCACCCGAGCGGCGATCCCGCGCCCAGCCGCGCCGACATCGACGTGACGCGCCAGATCGCGGACGCCGGCAAGCGGCTGGGCATCGCGGTCCACGATCACCTCATCATGGGGACGAACGGGCATGTCTCGCTGAGGGCGCAGGGATTGATCTGACGGGGGCGGGCCGGCGCCACGCGCAACCGCGTTCAGATACCTTCGGGGAAGACCTCTCGCCCGGTTGCTTGCAATTGCGCGGTCAGATCGGCGGCGCAGGCGTCGACCGCGGCGGGATCGGCGCTGCGCACGACGAAATTGGCGCCGACCCGACCTTCGCGAAAGAACGGATAGCTGCCGATCGCGACGCCGGTATCGCCGCCATCCTCACCCAGGTGCGCCTTTTCGACGGCACGAAGCAGATCGGCGACTTCGCTTTCGGCGACCCAGCAGCCGACGGTGCGCGCAACGACCGGGCGCCCGCCTTCCAACGTGCCGGTCAGCGCGTCGAGCATGCCGGCGGTGATGTGCGGCACGCCGGCCATGATGAAGACGTTGGCGAAGCGGATGCCGGGTGCGCCGGAAATGCGATTGGGGATCAGCGTGGCGCCTTCGGGCACGCGCGCCATCCGCGCACGCGCTTCGCTCATGCCGCCGCGGGTCGCGTAATGCCGTTCCAGCACCGCGAGCGCTTCGGGATGGTGGACGACGCCGACGCCCAAGGCATGGGCGATCGCATCGACGGTGATGTCGTCGTGCGTCGGCCCGATGCCGCCGGTGGTGAAGCAATAATCGTATCGGGTGCGCAAGGCGTCGACCGCTTCGCCGATTGCGGCATCGGTATCGCCGACGACGCGGACTTCGGCCAGCCGGATGCCCTGCACGTTCAGCCAGCGCGCCAATTGGGCGATGTTCTTGTCCTGCGTCCGGCCCGACAGGATTTCGTCGCCGATCACCGCCAGGCCGGCCGTCCAGATGCGTTGCGCGTCCATTCGCGATGCCATAGCCGCGCCACCTCGCAAAGCCCAGCCTGCGCCGCTATAATGGGCAAATGACCGAATATGTGACCGTCACCAGCGACGCACCCGAGGCGCGGACCGGCGCCATCAAGCTCCACGGCCCCGCCGCCTTCGCCGGCATGCACGCCGCAGGCGGGCTGGCGGCAGAGACGCTGGACATGATCGTGCCGCACATGGCGCCGGGCGTGACGACCGGCGAGATCGACCGGATGATGTACGATTTCATCGTCGCGCGCGGCGGTGTGCCGGCCACGCTGGGCTATCGCGGCTATACGCATAGCTCGTGCATCTCGATCACTCACGTCGTCTGCCACGGCATCCCCAGCGAAAAGACGCTGAAATCGGGCGATATCGTCAACGTCGACGTCACGCCCATCCTGGACGGGTGGCATGGCGATTCCAGCCGGATGTACCTGATCGGCGACGTGCCGCTGAAAGCGCGCCGGCTGGTCGAGGTGACGTACGAATGCCTGATGCTGGGTATCGAACAGGCGCGGCCGGGTGCGCGCATGGGCGATGTCGCCAACGCGATCCAGCGCCATGCCGAACGCCACCGCTACGGCGTGGTCCGCGATTTCTGCGGCCACGGGCTGGGTCGCCTGTTCCACGACGCACCCGAAGTCGTCCATGTCGGCAAGCCAGGCACCGGGCCTGAACTCAAGCCCGGCATGATCTTCACGATCGAACCGATGATCAACATCGGCCGCCCCGACGTGAAGCTGCTCGACGACGGCTGGACCGCGGTGACGCGCGACCGATCGCTGTCCGCGCAATTCGAACATTCGATCGGCATCACGCAAGACGGCTGCGAAATCTTTACCGCGAGCCCGGCCGGGTACACGCAGCCGCCTTATGGGTGAGCGAGCGGGCGGTCAGATATGGGCAACGGTCAGCGCGCCGTCACGGAGATGATTGTAATCGATCGTCCGGGCGCCGCGCCGCGCGGCCTCCAGACAGAGGTGCAGATCGTCGCTGACCAGCGCCAGTTCGCAGCGCGCCGAAAGGATCAACAGCACCGCGTCGGTAAGCCCCAGTCGTTGATAGGCGAAAAAACATAAGCGCGCGGCCATGCAAAGTCGATTGGTGACGCCGCCGCCTCCCCCGGCTAAAGCGCGGCCATGACCGAGACCATTCCCCCGATCACGCCGCAGATCGTCGCCGACCACGGCCTGTCGCCCGAGGAATATGACCGCGTGCTGCACGCGCTGGGGCGCGAGCCGAACCTGGTGGAGCTGGGTATCTTCTCCGTCATGTGGTCCGAGCATTGCAGCTACAAATCGTCGCGCATCCACCTGAAGAAGCTGCCGACCACCGGGCCGCAGGTGATCTGCGGCCCCGGCGAGAATGCCGGCGTGGTCGACATCGGCGATGGTCAGGCGGCGATCTTCAAGATGGAGAGCCACAACCATCCGTCGTATATCGAACCCTATCAGGGCGCGGCGACCGGGGTCGGGGGTATCCTGCGCGACGTGTTCACGATGGGTGCGCGGCCGATCGCGAACATGAACGCGCTGCGCTTCGGCCGGCCCGATCATCCCCGGATGCGCCACCTGATCGCCGGCGTCGTCCGCGGCATCGGCGGCTATGGCAATTGCGTCGGCGTGCCGACGGTGGGTGGCGAGGTGAATTTCCACGCGTCCTACGACGGCAACATCCTGGTCAATGCGATGACGGTGGGCATCGCCGATCAGGACAAGATCTTCTATTCGGCCGCATCCGGTATCGGCAATCCGATCGTGTATGTCGGCAGCAAGACGGGACGCGACGGCATCCACGGTGCGACGATGGCATCGGCCGATTTCGGCGAGGACAGCGATGCCAAGCGCCCGACCGTGCAGGTCGGCGATCCGTTCACCGAGAAACTGCTGATCGAGGCGTGCCTGGAATTGATGGCGACCGACGTCATCGTCGCGATTCAGGACATGGGCGCCGCCGGCCTGACGTCGTCCTCCGTCGAGATGGCGTCGAAGGGCGGCGTAGGCATCGAACTGGTCATGGACGACGTGCCGCAGCGCGAGACCGGCATGACCGCATACGAGATGATGCTGAGCGAAAGCCAGGAGCGGATGCTGATGGTGCTCAAGCCCGGCCGCGAGGCCGAGGCGGAGGCGATCTTCCGCAAATGGGAGCTGGATTTCGCGGTGATCGGCCGCGTCACCGATACCGGGCGCATGGTGTTGACCCATCACGGCGAGACGGTTTGCGACATCCCGCTGGGGCCGCTGGCCGACGATGCGCCGCTGTACGATCGCCCGCACGTCCCCACCCCGCCGCGCGCGCCGTTGACGAACGTACCGGCATGCAAGGACATCGCCGCCGATCTGCTGGCGCTGATGGGATCGCCCGACATCGCCAGCCGGCGGTGGATCTGGGAGCAATACGATCACATGGTCGGCGCCGACACGGTCCAGCGGCCGGGCGGCGACGCCGCGGTGGTGCGTGTCCACGGCACGCAAAAGGCGCTGGCGATCACCACCGATTGCACCCCGCGCTATTGCTTCGCCGACCCGGTCGAGGGCGGCAAGCAAGCGGTCGCCGAGGCGTGGCGCAACCTGAGCGCGGTCGGCTCCACGCCGCTGGCCGTCACCAATTGCCTGAACTTCGCCAATCCGCAACGGCCCGAGATCATGGGCCAGATCGTCGGCTGCCTCGACGGCATGAGCCAGGCGTGCATCGCGCTGGATTTCCCGATCGTGTCGGGCAACGTGTCGCTCTACAACGAATCCAAGGCAGCGAAGATAGAAGGGGGCGCCGGCGGCAGCGCGATCCTGCCCACGCCCGCGATCGGCGCGATCGGGC
>DASTLZ010000207.1:0-7525 GCA_035714425.1 Sphingomonas sp. | reverse complement strand
GTTCCACGCCGACAATTGCTATTGGCTGCCCGACGTGGAGATCGTGTCGGAACGGCTGAAGACGCACACCGTCTCCGCCACCGCGTTTCGCGGCTTCGGCGGGCCGCAGGGAATGGTCGCGATCGAACGCGTGCTGGACGATGTCGCCGCACGGCTCGGCCGCGATCCGCTGGATGTGCGCATCGCCAATCTCTACGCGCCCGGCCGCGACACCACGCCCTACGGGATGACGGTGGCGGACAATATCGCGCCGCAGATCCTCGCCCGCCTGCGCGGCGATGCGCGCTACGACGCGCGGCGCCGCGCCGTCGCGGCGTTCAACGCGGGCAACGTCGTCCTGAAAAAGGGGATCGCGCTGACGCCCGTCAAATTCGGGATCAGCTTCACCACGACCCACCTCAACCAGGCCGGCGCGCTCGTCCACGTCTATGCCGACGGCAGCATCCAGATCAATCACGGCGGCACCGAGATGGGCCAGGGCCTGTATATCAAGGTCGCGCAGATCGTCGCCGAGGTGTTCGCGGTGCCGGTGGCGCAGGTACGCATCACCGCGACCCGCACCGACAAGGTGCCCAACACCTCGGCGACGGCGGCCTCGTCCGGCGCGGACCTGAACGGCATGGCGGCGCACAATGCCGCCAGCGCGATCCGCGACCGGCTGACGGATTTCCTGGCGCGCACCTTCGCCTGCGCGCCCGACGCGGTGCGCTTCGCCGACGGCGTCGTTGTCGCGGGGGCGGAGCGAATGTCCTTCGCCGACGTCTGCCGCAAGGCGCATCTCGGGCGCATTTCCCTGTCGGCGACCGGCTTCTACGCCACCCCCGACATCGCCTATGATCGCGCCGCGCATCACGGCCGTCCGTTCTATTATTTCGCATACGGCGCAGCACTCGCCGAAGTCGCGATCGACACGCTGACCGGCGAGCACAAGGTGCTGGCGGTCGACATCCTCCACGACGTCGGCCGGTCGCTCAATCCCGCGATCGACATCGGCCAGATCGAAGGCGGCTTCCTTCAGGGACAAGGCTGGCTGACGAGCGAGGAACTGGTGTTCGACGCCGCCGGCCGACTGCTCACCCACAGCCCGGCGACCTACAAGATCCCCACCGCGTCGGACCGCGCGCGTCATTTCAGCGTCGCGCTGTGGGACGGTGAGAATGTCGAACCGACGATCCACCGGTCGAAAGCGGTGGGAGAACCGCCGTTCATGCTCGCCATCTCGGTCTTTTGCGCGCTGACCGATGCGGTCGCCGCCACCGCGCCGGCGCGGCGCGCGCTGCCCCCGCTCGATGCACCCGCCACGCCGGAGGCCATCCTGCGCGCGATCGCCGGGCACCGGACCACATGAACGACTGGCGCGCCTGGCTCGCAGCACTCGGCCCGCACGATCGCGCCGCGATGATTAGCGTGCTGGCCAGCGAGGGGTCGGCACCGCGCGGCGCGGGCACGCGCATGCTGGTGACGGGGCAAGCGCAGCACGGCACCATCGGTGGCGGCCAGCTCGAATTTCGCGCCGTCGAACAGGCGCATCTCCTCCGCGAAGCGCCCGCCGGCACCTGGCGCGTGCAGGATTACCCGCTCGGCCCGCTGCTCGGCCAATGCTGCGGCGGGCGGGTGCGGCTGCTGATCGAACATGTCGATCCGGCGCGGCTGGGCTGGCTCGCCGACGCGCCGGACGACGGGGGCGACGGCTGCACCCTGGTATCGACCCTCACCGCCACCGGGGTCGATCGCCACGTCGCCGACGCTGCCGCCGCCGCCATCCCGACCTGCCCGTCCGCGCGCGGCGATCGTCCGGGCGAGGGCGCGACCTTCGTCGAAGTCGTCGGCCGCTATCGCCGGCCGCTCTACCTGTTCGGCGCCGGCCATGTCGGTCAGGCGATCGTCCGCCACGCCGAACATCTGCCCTTCCGCCTCGCGTGGTTCGATACCCGCCCGGCGTTCACTTCCATCGATGGCGTCGCGATCGTGGCGGATGCGTCGATCGAACGCTGCGTCGAAGACGCCCCCGACGACGCCGCGATCCTGATCCTGACGCACGACCATTCCCTCGATTACCGCCTGACCCGCGCGGCCCTGCGCCGCCGCCAGCGCACCGCCTATGTCGGCCTGATCGGATCGGCGACCAAGAAAGCCCGCTTCGACGCGCGCCTCGCCGGCGACGGCCTGTGCGCGCAGACCCGCGCGCGCCTGACGTCGCCGATCGGCCTTCCCGGCATGCCCGACAAGGAACCCGACGTCATCGCCATCGCCACGCTGGCGCAACTCCTGCAACTTCCCGCATGACATTACGCGCCTTTCGCGGCGAATTGCTGTCCGTCGCGCACGATCCGCGCGATCATCCCGGCGCCGTCCGTCACGAACCGGACGGATTGCTGGTGGTAGAGGACGGCATCGTCGTCGCGCGCGGCCATCATGCCGATCTCGCCGCACGCTACCGCCACGTGCCGACCGAATATCTGCCCGGCATCGTCGTCCCGGGATTTGTCGATGCGCACGTCCATTACCCGCAACTGGATCGCATCGCCGCGCACGGGGCGCAGCTGCTCGACTGGCTCGATCGCCACATCTTCCCCGCCGAACGCGCCTTCGCCGATCGCCGCCATGCCGATGCGGTCGCCGACGTCTTCCTCGCCGAACTGCTGCGCAACGGCACCACCAGCGCGCTCGTCTTCCCCACCGTCCACCCCCAGTCGGTCGACGCGTTGTTCGAAGCGGCGCAGCGCCGCGCGATGCGCATCGTCTCGGGCAAGGTGCTGATGGACCTCGGGCCGGACGGGCTGGCCGATACGCCCGCGTCGGGCCGCGCGGAGACGGAGGCGCTGATCGCGCGGTGGCACGGTCGCGGGCGGCTGGGCTATGCCCTCACCCCGCGCTTCGCGCTCACCTCGTCCGATGCGCAGCTCGCCGATGCTGGGGCGATCCTCGCGGCGCACCCGCACATTCTGCTCCACACCCATCTGTCCGAAAACGTCGCGGAATGTGCCGCCGTCGCGGCACGCTTCCCGCACGCGGAGGATTACCTCGACGTCTATGACCGCTTCGGGCTGGTCGGCCCGCGCTCGGTCTTCGCGCACGGCGTCCATCTGTCGGATCGTGCCTGCACGCGCCTGCACGACAGCGGCGCCGGAATCGCGATCTGCCCCAGCTCGAACCTGTTCCTGGGCTCGGGTTTCTTCGATTTCGGCCAGGCCGATCGCCACGCGCTGCGCCTCGGGCTGGGCACGGATGTCGGCGCGGGCACGTCGCTGTCGATGCTGCGCACCGCTGGCACAGCCTATCAGGCGGCACTGGCGCGCGGCGATCCGCTCGATCCCTTCCGCGCACTGTTCCTCGCCACCGCCGGCAGCGCCGCCTTGCTCCACATCGCCGAGCGCGTCGGCGGCCTGGCGCCGGGGCAGGAAGCGGATTTCGTCATGCTCGATTGCACCGCGACGCCGCTGCTCGCGCGGCGCACCGCCGGCGCGACGCTGGCCGACCGCCTCTTCGCGTTGCAGATCCTCGGCGACGACCGGGCGATCGCACGCACCTACATCCTGGGGGACTGCGCGTGGGACAAGGAATGGCCGTGACATGACGTCGATCCCGCAAAATGCCGTCCGGCGCTCGCTGGCTCTCCTCTGGCTCGCCCTGGCCCTCCTCGTCGCCGCCCCGGCCAACGCGAGGGACGCACCGGCCGCGATCATGGCCGGCGATTCGCTGCGCTCGGACGTCCACCCCGCGCTTGATGCCGGCGCCTGGGCGGCCTTCATTCCTCAGGAAGGCGCGTGGGTCCACGAAACCGCCGCCACCCCCGCCGACCAACCCCGCTTCCGCCAGCTCCACCGCCTGGCCGATCTGCCCGCCTGGATCGACGCCATCGGCTGAGGGGGCGTCCGGAAGCTCGCTGTCGCGCGTTTTCGAACCCCCTACCCCCCCGGTTCGATCGAAACCGGATAGCTCAATTCTGCAAAGCCATGTTCCATTTCCGCCAGCACCAGGCCCGCGGCATGCGACGGGGTGCGCGTCGTGGCGATGCACAGCGCCAGCGTCATCGGCCGCAGGATGGGGTCGGAGATCTTGGTGAACGACAACAGGTTGCGCTTCACCTCGGTCACGACGTCCAGCGACGTCAGGATGCCGATGCCGACGCCTTGCAGCACCAGCGACGTTATCATCTGGATGCTGTCGGACGTCACTTTCTTGTCCAGCACCACGCCCGACGTGCCCTCCAGCACCGCGATCTGCTGCGACACCGCCAGCGGTTCGGCCGGCACGATCAGCGCGGAGCCGACGCAGGCCGAAAACCGCGCCTCGCGCTTTGCGCCGAACGGGTGTCCGGCGGGCGTGACGAAGCCCAGCACGACGTCGACGAACGCGCGCACCGTCATGTCGCGAAAGGATTGCGGGTCGAAGAAGATGCCGAAATCCACCTTCCCGCTGGCGATCGCGCGCCGCACCGCGTCGTTTTCCAGCACCTTGATGCCGATGGTGATGCCGGGATAGCGGCTCTGGATCGACTGGATCATGGCGGGGACATACCCCTTGGCCAGCGCGTCGATGATCGCGATGTCGACGTGCCCGCGCTTCAGCCCGCGCAGATCCTCGATCTGCGCGCGCACGTCGGCCATGCCCTTTTGCCAGCGCCCGCCCGCGGTCATCATGATCTCGCCCGCCGCCGTCAGCCTGAGGCCGGTGGGCAGCCGTTCGAACAGCGGCATGCCGATCTCGGCCTCGACGTTCAGGATCTGGCGATCGATCGCGGACGCCGACACGTTCAGCTCGTCCGCCGCCTTGCGGATCGACCCCAGCCGCCCGACGGCGAGGAAATAGCGCAGGAATCGCGAGAAAGCCGGCATACCCACCCTAATTTTTGCAACGAAGCGTCGATTTCATTGCATTTGCCCGCATCACGTCAAGCCCCTACGCATGGCCCACGACGCTTTATCGGGGGGAGAGAGACGTCGACCGACAGACGCCGGCAAACGGGCGCGGTCGCAAAACCATCGGGGGGTTCTACGATCATGACGGACATTCTCTTTGCGGATGCTTGCGCCCATGTGCCTGCGCCGCTGCGTCGCCGGCCGTTGTTGGCGATCGCCGCCGGACTGTTGTCGTGCACCGCGATGACCGCGCCCGCCTTCGCGCAGGACGCACCCGCGGCCCAGGAAGCCCGAACGGATGCCGAAACGGATATCGTCGTCACCGGCAGCCTGGATGCCATGCCCGACAAGGACGTCGGCTCGATCTTCGGCTTCAACAAGACGCTGGTCGAAACCCCGCGCTCCGCGTCCACGGTCAGCAGCGAACAGATCGAGCGGTTCGGCATCACCAGCATCTACGATCTGGTCGCGCAGGCGCCGGGCACTTTCACCAATTCGTTCTTCGGCGTCGGCGGCGCGCTCGACATCCGCGGGACACCGGGCGAAGTGTTCTTCCGCGGCGTGCGCCGGCTCGACAATCCGGGCAATTACCCGACCCCCATCGCCGCATCGGACAGGATCGACATCGTGCGCGGCCCGTCCTCGCCGATCTACGGCCCGTCGAAGACCGGCGGCTACATGAACTTCGTGCCCAAATCGGCGCGCGTGCAGGGCGGCGCGCTGCTCGATCGCGCGCAAGGGCAGTTCAGCTACACCGGCGGCAGCTGGGACTATAACGTGCTGAAGGCCGAAGTGCGCGGGCCGATGCGCGTCGGCGGCACCGAATTCGGCTACAGCCTGTATGCCGAGATCGAGGATTCGGGCAGCTATTACCGCAACATGTCGACCCGGAACGTCGTCCTGCAAGGCGCGTTCGACAATCAGATCACCGACAGCCTGCGCATCGAATTCGGCGGCATGTACCAGAAATTCGCCGGCCAGCAGAACGGCGGCTGGAACCGCCTGACGCAGGATCTGGTCGACAACGGCACCTATATCACCGGCACCGCCCAGCCACTCGACACCAACGGCGACGGGCAGCTGTCGCCCGCCGAATTCGACGCTGCCGGCACGTTCTCGCCATTCGGCACCTTCGGCTGCGGCGGCGGCAGCACGTCGGCGGCGTCCTTCACCAACGCCTGTTTCACCGGCACGTATCCGCAACTGGCGCTGACGAACACCGGCACCGCGAAACTCAGCCGCAAGAACGTGCTGACCGGCCCCAACGATTTCCTGAAGAACAAGGCGATCACCGGCTATTTCGACATCATCTGGGATGGCGGCAACGACCTGGAGATCAAGAACCAGCTATTCTACGACGGCATCGACAACGACAACAACAACGATTACGGCTTCTCGCAATTCCACAGTTCGTACGTGATCGAGGACAAGATCGTCGCGTCGAAGACGTTCCGCAACAGCGCGGGCAATTTCTCGTTCCAGCTGTCGCCGTCGATCCGCTACACCGATTTCCTGCACGGCGACGATTTCTTCTACGAATACTTCCACCGCGTCGACCTGACTGTCGGGTATACCCCGGCATCGAACCGGCTGCTGTCGACCGAATGCAACTGCGATTACGCCAATTACCTCAAAGGGCATTTCACCGATTACGGCTTCGCCGGCCTGGCCGATCTGGATTTCGGCTTCGGCCTCGATATCATCGCCGGCGCCCGCTACGACAGCGTCAGCGTGACGTCGGCCAACGTCCCCGCCAGGCTGCTGTTCGCGCCCTCGGTGGTGTCGGGCTCGGGCACGCAGGGCGGCTGGTCGTGGAACGGCAGCGTGTCGTACAAACTGCCGCTTGGCCTCATCCCCTATGTCACGGTCGCCCGCCAGACGACGGTGATCGCAGGGCAGGGTTCGGAAGTCGATGTCGGCAGCGCGACCGGCGAAGCCTTCCTGACCGCCTCGAAACTCTACGAAGGCGGCATCAAGGGCAGCTGGCTGGGCGGCCGCCTCTATGCCGCACTGTCGGTCTATCGCCAGGAACGCGTCGATCGCAACATCCAGTCGCCGACCGTGAACCAGGCGGTGCAGACCGACGGGCTGGAAGCCGAAGCCCGCTGGTCGGTCGACAAGCATTTGCTCATCACCGCCGCCTATACCCGCGCGAAGGTCTATAACCTCTCGTTCCTGGATGCCGGATCGACGTTCAGTTTCTTCGGCATCGAGGATCTGGTCAACGTCACCGATCCCACGCTGTTCCTGGGCGGCCAGCCCGGCGGCCTCGTCCCCATCCCCGACAAGGAAGCATCGCGGCGTCAGGGGATACCGACCAACATGGCATCGGCCACCGCCACGTACGGTTTCGACAGCGGCCTGGCGCTCAGCGGCAGCATCGTTCACGTCGACTCGGTCTTTTCGGGCCAGTCGCGGGTGGTGAAGCTGCCGGCCTACACGCTGGTCGATCTGTCGGCATCCTATACGATGGGCGACTGGACCTTGCGCGGCGTGGTGAAGAACGTCACCAACAAGACCTATTTCCGCGCCAACTTCACCGAATTGTTCGGCAGCACGATCGTCCTCCCCGAACGGCCGCGCAGCGTCCAGGCCAGCCTGACCTACAAGTTCTGAGAGTCGGCGCCGGCAGGGGAGGGCCGGCGCCGCCATTCGTCCCTGAT
>DASTLZ010000206.1:0-1843 GCA_035714425.1 Sphingomonas sp. | reverse complement strand
GGGGTTCGAATCGTCGGGCGCGATGCGGCTGACGAATGCGCAGTCGCAGGGCGCGGCGCCGCTGATCGTCAGCGCGCGGGTCGATGCCGACGCGATGGCCTCGGCCATGCGCTGGGCCTATGATGCCTGCGGCCAGGTCATCGATCCGCACACCGCCATCGCGCTGAGTGCGGCGCGAGACGTCCAAAGCGACGTGCCGATGGTAACGCTGGCCACTGCGCATCCCGCAAAATTCCGGGACGCCGTGGAACGCGCGACCGGGGTCCGCCCCGCCCTGCCCGCGCGCGTCGGCGACCTGTTCGACCGGGAGGAGCGTTATGCGACCATACCCGGCACGTTCGACGCGGTGACCGCGTACATCGCCGAGCGCGCGCACCCGTCGCGATGACGCTCCACACCCTCGTCGGCGAACCGTGGCCGGACTACGGGCTGATCGACAGCGGCCACGGGCGCAAGCTGGAACGCTACGGCCGCTATCGCTTCATCCGCCCCGAAGCGCAGGCGCTGTGGGCGCCGGCCAGCGCGGATTGGCGCGCGGCAGGGGAATTCGTACCCGGCGCGGACGAGGACGGCGGCGGGCAGTGGCGCTTCACCGAACCGACGCCACGCGAAGGATGGCCATTGGCGTGGGACGACGTGTCCTTCACCGCCCAGACCACGCCGTTCCGCCATCTGGGCTTCTTCCCCGATATGGCGCCGGTGTGGACGTGGATGCGCGATCAAGTGGCGGGCATGGCCGCACCCGATTGCCTCAACCTGTTCGGCTATACCGGCGTCGGCACCTGCGCGATGGCGACGAAGGGCGCACGCATGGTCCATGTCGATGCGTCGAAAAAGTCGGTCGACGCCGCGCGGAGCAACGCCCGCGCCTCCGGCCTGGGCGACGCACCCATCCGCTGGCTGGTCGACGACGCCGGCAAGTTCGTCGCGCGCGAAGTCCGCCGTGGCCGGCGCTATGACGGCATCCTGCTCGATCCGCCGAAATACGGCCGCGGCCCCGAAGGCGAGGTCTGGCGGCTGGAAGCCGATCTGCCGCGCCTGATCAGCGGCTGTCGGCAGTTGCTCGACACCGAATCGCGCTTCCTGTTCCTCACCGTCTATGCCGTGCGCATGTCGGCACTGGCGATCGGCGAGATGCTGGCGCAGGCTTTCGCTGACCTGCCCGGCACCATCGAAGCCGGGGAATTGGGCGTGCGCGAGGAAGCGCGCGGGTTGATCCTTCCAACCGCGATCTGGGCGCGCTGGAAAACTAACTGAGGTTGCTGACCGGTGCCGGCGACCTGCTAAACGCGCAGGCAGGAGCGGTATGTTCGAAATTGCAGTCGACGCGGGGCGCAAGCTGATCCGCGCAACGATGTGGGGGTTCATGACGGTCGAGGAAGTCTATGACTTCTCGCGGCAGGAACAGACCGCCATCAAGCGGATGGGTTGCGGGTCGGGCGAATTCCTGCTGCTGATCGAAACGCATGGCGCCACCACTCAGTCGCAGGACGTGGTCGCGGCATTTCAGGACATCATCGTCAATTCCCCGCTGAAGGCCAAAAAGATCGCCTCGGTACGCGCGGGGTCCCTGTCCCGCATCCAGACGCGCCGCATGATGATGGTGCGCGAGAATATCGCGGTTTTCGAGACGGTCGAGGAGGCGGAGGTGTGGCTGCTGGCGCCGCCCGAGGGATAGCGTTCAATCGCGCGCCATCCGCATCGCCGCGCCTGCGACGAACGGCGCACCCGCCACCAGCAGGAGCGAGACCGCGGCGAGCAGCTTCAACGCCCCCGCCCCGCCCTCGATCGCACCGGCGCCGAAAATCAGCAGCGGCACCGCAAGCGGCAGCATCACCAGCCC
>DASTLZ010000205.1:0-7872 GCA_035714425.1 Sphingomonas sp. | reverse complement strand
GAAACCCAGATCAGTGTCTATACCGCAGCATCGCAGGCGCGCGAACGAATTGCGTCAGCCAAAGATGCCGGCGCTCGCGCCCGTCCGGTCCAGCGCATCGGCATAGAGCGCCTTGTACCGCGTGACCATCGTCGCTTCGTCGAACTCCGCCGCGGCCTTCGCCCGATTCGCCTGCCCGACCTCATGCCGCAACGCCGGGTCGCGCATCAGCGCCTGGATCATGTCGCGCAGCGCCACTTCGCCGGTATAGTGCGCCACGAACGGCACGTTTTCCGGCGCCACCATCCGCGCGACATCGCCCACCGGCATGCTGGCGATCGGCAGCCCGGCCGCCATTGCCTCCACCACCGACACCGGAAACTGCTCCGACCGCGACGATATCGCCAGAATGTCGAACAGCCCGATATAGCGGTGCGGATCGCGCAGGAACCCGGGCAGCACCAGCCGATCGGCGATGCCCATCGCCGCCGCGGCTTGCTGGATGTTGGCACGCTCCGGCCCTTCGCCGACGATCACCAGCCGGAATTTGCCCGATACGCCGCCGCAGGCGCGGACGAGCGCCGGCAGATCCTTCACCTCGCGCAACCCCGCCAGCGCGCCGATGACGACCTCGCCGTCCTTGCGCACAAAGCCGGGGATCGCCTTGGGATCGGGCTTGCCGGCATAAAGCGCGGTCGCGATCCCGTTGACGATGCGGTGGACCTTTGCCGGCGGCTGTTTCCAGACCCTGAGCGCGATAGCCTCCAGCGCCTGGGACGGCACGGCAAGCGCATGCGCCGCCGGCAAAGCGATGCGGCGATACAGGTTGCGCTCGATCTTCAGGCCGGTGGCTTCGTCGGCGTTGAACCCGTCCTCATGATGGACGAGCGGCGGCAACCCCTTGGGGAAGGCGCGCTTCGCCATCACCCCGTCGATCGCCCCCCAATTGTACGTCAGCACCAGATCGAACCGCGCCGTATAGCGCGCGATGGCCTCGAACCGCGCGACCGAAGGCCGGCCGGTCAGCGGTGGCGGGTCCTGCGCGATCTCATAGGTCACGCCCTTGGCGATCGCGTCGCGCGCATCGAGTGCCCCGGGCACGCCGGACACGATGGTGTGCCGCGCGGTATCTCCGAACGCGTTCATCAGCTTGACCGCGCGCCACTCCTTGCCGCCAGGCGAGAAGCTGGAATGCAGGTGCAGGATGTGCGGACGCGCCATGATGCGGCGGCGATTAGCGCGCGCAGGCCGCGCCGTCACCCCCGCGTCGGCGGCCGCGCGCCCGGTCGCCATCGAGGACCATCAGGCGAAGACGCTTTTCGGAATATGGGTGATGCGGCACGCCAGATCGGCCTCTCCGCTTGCGACGACATAGATGTCGCCACCGTCGGCGATGCCGGTCGTGAACACCACGTCGTTGACGTACATCGCGTCCTTCAGCCGCTCGGTAAGCTGCGGTGCGGCTTCCAGCAGTGGCGCATGTTCGGTACGCACCGCAACGCCCGGATCGTCGCGGTCCAGGATCGTCCAATAGGTCCGATAGATGCCGACGACGCCCGAAGGCTCGACGCCGTGCCACAGGCTCAGCCAGCCGGCGTTCGTCAGGATCGGCGGTGCGCCCCCGCCCATGCGCGCGGTCGAGACGGTGGCGGCATGCGGGCGGATGCCGGGCCGGTCATGCGGCTTCCAGTGGAGCGCATCGGGCGAGCGCGACAGGTTGATCGACGGTCCGCTGCGCCATTCGCTGCCCGGCGGATAGGCGAAATACAGGTCGCCCAGCGGCCGGGTCTGCGCCCAATATTCGCCCGCGATCAGCCCTTCGAAGATCAGCATGTCCTTGTTCTGGTGATCCAGGACGATCCCCTCCAGCTTCCAGTCCATCGCGTCGTCCGACGAATATAGCGTCGTGCAATGCCGCTCCGGGCTGACCGAACAGGTCGTCATCAGCCAGCGGTCACCAACCTTGCTGATCCGCGCATCCTCGACACCGTAACATTGGTAGGACGCGCTCGGCGCGATGGCGCGGTCGTAATGGACCGCGACCACCGATCGCCCGTCCGCGTCCAGCTCGACCGGCAACAGCCACGACAGCGACGTCAGCGCCAGCACCCGCCAGCCACCACCGCGCATCTGGAACTTGCGCGGATCGGCGGTGTCGACCAGCGTCAGTGGCCAGGCGTCCAGCACGTAATCCCCGTCGGCCCAGCGGATCGCATGAATATTGCCGTCGCGTTTGGGCTGCTTCAACGCCTCGGCCACGCGCACCATCAACAGCAGATTGCCGTTGGGCAGGCGCGTCATGCCCGGATTGAACGCTCCCAGCACATAGGTTTCCGCGTCGATCCGGCCCGCCAGCGGCGAGCGCGACAGATCGACGTCGGCGGGCGTGAAGACGAGTTCGTCGAACGGATAGGTCATTCGCCCTCCTGAGCGCGCGGCACGATCACGATCTGCTGGATGACGCTGCGGCTCGGCTGGGTCAGCAGGAATTCCACGCCAGCCGCGATATCCTCCGCGCACAACATCTCGTCCCTTGCGATCTGCGCGCGCTGTTCCTCCTCGGGCACGTCGGCTTTCAGCATGTCGCTGCCGGTCTTGCCCGGTTCGACCAGCGCGACGCGGATGCCCTTGGGCCCCAATTCGCGGCGCAGCGCTTCCGAAAAGCCCGCGACGCCGGCCTTGATGCCGGCATAGACCGTCGAACTCGGCCCCAGGACGTGGGCGCTCATCGATCCCATCAGGACGATATCGCCCAGCGCGACACCCTTGCGCATCCGCGCCGCCGCCGCGTGGGCGCACAGCAGATAGGCGGTAAAATCCAGCGCTATGACGTGGCGCAGATCGGGCTCGCTGATCTGGGTCAGGCCCCCTGCCCCGATCGCGGCATTGATGACGGCGATGTCGAAGCCGCCCATCGCCTGCTCTCCCGCGTCGAAGAAGCGCGCGACGTTGTCGGGATCGGCCAGGTCGGTGGTCATGCCCTCGCCGACGCCGACAGCGCGGATATCGGCCAGCGCATCCGCCAGATGCGCCGCATTGGTGCCGCAGACGAACACCGCGGCGCCCTGGCTCGCCAGCCGGATCGCGATCGCCCGGCCGATGCCGGTCGTCCCGCCGCTGATGATCGCGCGCCGTCCCTTCAGCTCGATCGGTCCGGCATGCGGCAAATGGGTCATGGACGGTCCTCAGTCGGTCTTAGGTGGGTCGGAACGCACGAACAGTCGTTCCAGCGCCGGCTGCAACGCCGGTTCGTCGAGTGCGGGTGCATGGCCGACGCCTTCGACGGTGGCGAGTTCGGCATCATCCAGCGCGTCGACCATTCGCTGCGCCACACGGTTGGACAGCACGTCCGATCGCGCGCCGCGCACTACCAGCGTCGGCACGTGGCGCAACGCCGCCAGCGCGCGCCACATGTCCGGCCCCGCCTCGTTGCCCGGCACGCGGAATGGCTCGGCGATCTTCATGTCGTAATCCAGCACGATGCGGCCGGCGGAATTCAGCCGGTACAGCCGCTTGGCCATCATCAGCCAATCCTCGATCTGCCAGTCGGGATGGATATCGCCATATGCGTCCCACGCCGCGCGCGCCGCGTGCATCCACGTCGGATAGGCGCTGCCCCGCCCGACGTAGCTGCGGATGCGCGCCAGCCCGGCCGCTTCGATGTCCGGGCCGATGTCGTTCAGCAAGGCGCCCGCGATCCGCCCCGGCCCGGTGCCCGCGAGCAGCATCGCGACGATACCGCCCAGGGAAGTGCCGACGACGACGAAGCGGGCGATGCCCGCCTCCGCCAGCAATGCCTCGATATCCTGCACATACGTCAGCGGGACATACGTCATCGGATCCTTGGCATAGGCGCTTTCGCCGCGACCGCGCAGGTCGACCGCGATCACGCGGCGCAGCCCGGCATGGGCGCGCGCGAACGCATCGAAATCGCGCGCATTGCGCGTCAGTCCGGGCAGGCACAACAACGGCGGGCGCGACGCGTCGCCCGGATATTCGCGGTAATGCAGTCGAAGGCCGTCCTTGGACCACCAGTAACGATTTTCGTAGGGCGTCATGGTTGCGTCCCCGCAGGTGGCACCCTCATATCCACACATGCCCATCGACCCGCAAGCCTATCGCCCCGCATCCGCCCTGCTCTCGCTCGGCGATGCCTTCTATGATCCTGTCGCAGCAGCGGATTTTCCGGAAACGCGCCTGCGCTTCCGCAACGATCGTGCCGCGGCTCAGGTCGGGCTGGCGACGCTGGGCGACGCCGAATGGGCCGCGCATTTCGGCCGCTTCGTGCCCTTGCCGGACACCCTGCCGCAGCCGCTGGCGCTACGCTATCACGGCCACCAGTTCCGCAGCTACAATCCCGAGATCGGCGACGGCCGCGGATTCACCTTCGCGCAGATGCACGACGTGTCGGGGCGGCTGATGGACCTGGGCACCAAAGGATCGGGCACCACCCCGTGGAGCCGCTTCGGCGACGGTCGGCTGACCCTGAAAGGCGGGGTGCGCGAAGTGCTGGCGTCCGAAATGCTGGAAGCGCTGGGCGTGCCCACGTCGCGCAGCCTGTCGCTGATCGAGACGGGAGAGGCCCTGCACCGCGGCGACGAACCGTCCCCGACGCGCAGCGCGGTGCTCATCCGGCTCAGCCACGGCCACATTCGCATCGGCACGTTCCAGCGGCTCGCGTATCTGCGCGACGAGAGCAATCTGCGCCGGCTGGTCGGCTATGCCTTGCGTGAACTGTACGGCGAGGCGGGAGACGATCCTGTCCGCCTGCTCGACCTGGTCGTCGCTCGCACCGCGCGGCTGGCGGCGCGCTATATGGCGGCGGGGTTCGTCCACGGCGTGCTCAACACCGACAACATCAACGTCACCGGCGAAAGCTTCGATTACGGCCCGTGGCGGTTCGCGCCGACGTGGGACCCGGAGTTCGTCGCCGCGTATTTCGACCACGCCGGCCTCTATGCCTTCGCGCGTCAGCCGGAGGCGATCCACTGGGACGCGATGCAGCTTGCCGTCGCCCTGCGTGCCATCGCCGACAGCGACGCGCTGATCGCCGCACTCGACCGCTTCGGCCCGGCGTATCAGGGCGAAGTGTCGGCGGCGATCCTGTGGCGCATGGGTCTTTCGCCCGGTGCCGAAGAGGCGGACCGCGCGCTCGTGTCGGCGGTGGAACGCGCGCTCAGGACGAGCGGGATCGCGATCGATCGCTTCTTCCACGATGTCTTCGGCGGCCAGCTCCCCCCCGACTATGGCGACCATTGGAGTGAGGTGCGGACGCTGCTGGCCGGCCATAAGGCCCGCGCCGATCGCAGCGACGCGTATTGGTCCGGCGCGCCATGCGGCATGCCAATCGACGAGGTCGAAGCGATCTGGAGCGGTATCGCAGACGCCGACGACTGGTCCGCATTTCACCAGAAGATCGCGGCCATCCGCGCGCTCGGCGCCGCGCTGGACACGGACGCCGGGCTTCGGGCACAAGCATGATCCTTAGGCACACGCGCGGCCTATCGGGGGACTGACGGCGCAGATGGCCGACGACGAGATCATATCGACCGAACCGGCGACGGGTGCGATCCTGTGGCGCCAGCGGATCAGCGACGTCGACGCCGAAGTGGCCGCCGCGCGGGATTGCTGGAGTACATGGGCCGCTCGGCCCTTCGCGTTTCGGGCGGAGACGCTGCGCCGCTTCGCCAATGTGGTGCGCACCCGCGCCGAACCCTTCGCCGATCTGATCGCGCGCGAAACCGGCAAGCCGCTGTGGGAAGCGCGGACCGAAGTCGACTCCGTCATCGCCAAGGTCGACATCTCGATCGCCGCATATGCCGATCGCTCTGCGCAGCGCCGCGTCGATGCGCCGATGGGCAGCCGGATGGCCGTGCGCCACAAGCCGCACGGGGTACTCGCGGTGCTCGGTCCCTATAATTTCCCGGCGCATCTGCCCAACGGCCACATCGTGCCTGCCCTGCTCGCCGGAAATGCCGTGGTGTTCAAACCGTCCGAAAAGACGCCCGCGGTGGGCGCGATGCTGGTCGAATGCCTGCGCGCCGCGGGCGTGCCCGAGGGGTGCGTGCGGCTGGTCGTCGGCGGACCGGCGCAGGGCCGCGCGCTGGCGGGCCATGCGGATATCGATGGCCTGCTGTTCACCGGATCGGCGCGCACCGGGCTGGCGCTCAACCGCGTGTTCGCGGACCATCCCGAAAAGATCCTCGCGCTGGAGATGGGCGGCAACAATCCGATCATCGTCTGGGACACGCCCGACATGCACACCGCCGCCGTGCTGGTCGCGCAATCCGCGTTCACCAGCGCGGGCCAGCGTTGCACCGCGGCCCGGCGGCTGATCGTCGAGGATCGGCTGTACGAACCGCTGATCGACCAGCTCAACCACCTGATCGGGCGAATGATCGTCGGCGAACCGCATGCCGATCCCGCGCCCTTCATGGGCCCGGTCATCGACAACGAGGCCGCCGATCAGCTGACCGAAAGTTTTCTGGAACTGATGATGCGCGGCGGCCGCGCGATCCGCCATCTGGAACGCCCGATCGATGCCCGCCCGTTCCTGCTGCCCGCGCTGATCGACACCACCGCGCTGGCGGAACGCCCGGATATCGAGCTGTTCGGCCCGATCCTGCAAGTCATCCGCTGCACCGATTTCGACGAAGCCATCGCGGTCGCCAACGACACGCGCTATGGCCTGTCGTCCAGCCTCATCAGCCAGACGCCGGCGCTATACGATCGGTTCTGGGCCAACATCCGCGCCGGCATCGTCAACTGGAACAAGCCGACCAACGGCGCCTCGTCGGGCGCGCCGTTCGGCGGCATCGGCTGGTCGGGCAACCACCGGCCCAGCGCCTATTACGCCGCCGATTACTGCGCCTATCCGGTCGTCAGCAACGAAGCCGAAGCCGCGCGCGCATCGATCGGCATCGGCTTGCGCGACGGGTGACGGCACCCGCGGCGGGGCGATAGCCCCGCTAGGTCCGCATCAAGCAGATTTCGCTCGCAGTCGATCGGCGGCAGGGCCACATGCCGTTCATGGCCACATTACTCGATCCCACGGCGCGCGGACGCGTCATCCTGGTCGGCGCAGGCCCCGGGGACCCCGGGCTGCTCACCGTGCGCGCGGTGGAGGCGATGCGGATCGCCGATGTCGTCGTCCACGACGGCCTGATCGACCCGCGCGTGCTGGACCTCGCGCCGGCGCAGGCGCAGCGGATTTCCGTCGCGAAAAGCCGCGCGCGCCACACTTTGCCGCAAGAGGCGATCAACGCGCTGATCGTCGCGCATGTGCGCGCCGGTGCGATCGTCGTGCGGCTGAAGGGCGGCGATCCGTTCGTGTTCGGCCGCGGCGGGGAGGAAGTGGAGGCGGTGCGCGCCGCCGGCCTGCCGGTGGAAGTCATCCCCGGCGTCTCCGCCGCGCTGGGCTGCGCCGCGGAAGCGATGCTGCCGCTCACCCACCGCGATCATTCCAGCGCGGTCAGCTTCGTCGCCGGCCAGTGCAAAGGTCTGGCCGAACAGGATTGGTCCGGCCTTGCGGGGCAGCAGCGCACCTTGGTCATCTACATGGGTGTCGCCACCGCATCGGCGATCGCCGACAAGCTGATCGCCGACGGCGTCGCGCCCGACATGCCGGTCGCGGTGCTGGAGCGCGGCACGCTGGAGGGGCACCGCGCGATGAAGACGCTGCTCGCCGATCTGGGCGCGATGGTCACGCGCGAAGGCGTCGCGTCGCCGGCGATCATCGTCGTCGGCGAAGTCGTGCTGCTGGCCGACGCGCAGGACCGGCTGGGCAAACTTGCCAGGCAGGCGGAGCTGATCGCATGAAGCTGTTGACCGGTAACGATTTGCCGACCGGCGACGTGCTGTGGTGGAGCGGCCGGGGCTGGTCGCGCCATGTCG
>DASTLZ010000204.1:0-13694 GCA_035714425.1 Sphingomonas sp. | reverse complement strand
CGAATCGCTCTCGGCGATGCGTTCGCGGGTGATGAGCAACTGGCGCTTCACCAGGCGAAATTCCTCGGCCAGCGGGCCGACGGGCGCGCCGGGCACGATCATCCCGCGCTCGGCCAGCATCATCCGGTCGATCGCCGCCGGCGCACCGACCGGGGGCAGGAACGGCGCGCCGATCGCGGCGCTTTGCGCATCGTCGGGCTGCGCCAGGAATTCGGCCGGGATCGTGTCCGGCAGCGGCTGCGCATCGATCCACGGGTCGACCGACGCGATCTCCGCGGCCAGTGCCTCCGCGGGCACCGCGCCACGCGCGCGCGCATGGGCATTGAAATCATAGATTTCGGCGGCCCGTTCCAGCAGGGACGGCTTTTTCATCGCAACGTCCCTCATGCCGCCAGACTGCGCTGGAGCATTTCGACGCCCAGCAGCAGGACGTAGGCCGCAGCCAGTCCGGCCCCGCCGCCCATGAAAAGTTTCAGCTGGCGCGCGCGCTGTTCGGATTGCACCCGCGTGACGACTTCGCCGATCGCGCCGATCACCGGCATGGCGGTCGCTTTCTCCAGCCTCTGCGATGTCGGGAAGGTCGCCCGCAACTGCCCCATCGCAACCGCCGCGCCGATCCCGCCCACGACGCCGACCAGCAGGACACCGGTCAGCAGCAGGATGCGATTGGGCGCCACCGGCGCGCGCGGCAGGATCGGCGGGTCGATCACCTTGAATTCGGTGCCGTCCACCTGGGTCTGCGCCTGGCCGCGCAACGCCGTCTGTTCGCGCTGCGCCAGCAACTGGTCGTATTGGGTTTTCAGCACCGCATAATCGCGGTCGATCTTGCCTTGCTGCGCCGCCACTTCGGGATCGCCGGCCAGCTTGGAATTCAGCGTGTCCAGGTCGCCCTGCAACTGGTTCTTGCGGATGCGCAACGACGCGACCTGCGCGCTCCTGTCGGCCTGCATCGCCTGCAACGACAGATACAGCGGATTGGGCGTGCCACCCGCTGCCCCGCCGCCGCCGCCGCCGGCCGGTTCGCTGCGCGCCGCCGCGGTGGCACTGGCCAATTGGCCCTTCAATGCGACCACGTCGGGATGGCTCTCGGTATAGCCGCGCGCGCGCGCATCGGCCAATTGCCCCTGGATCGCGGCCAGCCGCGCCCGCGCCGGGCCCATGCCGCTCGGCGCACCGGGCGCACCCGCGACAGATCGCGCGGTGCCCGCCATCTGCCCGGATACTGCCGCCAGGTTCGATTCCGCCGCCGCCAGATCGCCGTCGACCTGCGCCATCTGGGTGCGCGTCGCCGACACGCGATCGGCGACGGTCCCGGTGCCCGGCAATGCGCCCAGATACCGGTTCTGGAAATCCGCGCGTTTGGCTTCGGCATCCTGCAATTGTTGCTGGCGGGCGAGCAATTGCGCGTCGAGGAAACGCAGCGACTGGTTGTTCTGGGTACGGTCGCCCGACAAATTCTGCTCGACGAAGATATCGATCAGCTTCTGCGTGATATCGCGCGCCAGCTTCGGGCTGGCCGCGCCCACCGTGATCTGGAACAGATTGTCCTGCTGGCTTTCGACCTTGATCGACTTGGCCAGCCCGGTCACCCGATCGGCGATGTCGCTGTCGCTGGACACCGTGTCGGCCAGGTCGGTGCCGCGCACCACCTTCTCCAGGTTGACTGCGGAGACCAGGGTCTGGCGGACGGTGTCGACGTCCTTCTGCGCCTGCACCTGCTGGGTGCCGCCGATCGTGTCGGGCAGGATGTTGCTCAACTGCACGAACACCCGCGCGCTCGATTCGTATCGGCTGGGCACCTGCGACACGATCAGCCATCCCGCGACGCAAATGCCCCAGGCGACCGCGAGCGCGAGCCAGCGGCGAGTCCAGATCGCGTGCACCGCGATCCGCACCTCGTCATAGATGCCGTTCACCCGCGGCGCCTCAGAACATCGATTCAGGGATGATGATGACGTCGCCCGGTTCCAGGCGGACGTTGGCGGTCGAATCGCCCTTTTTCAAAAGGCTGTTGATCTGCAACGCATATTCGCGGCTCTTGCCGGTATCGCGGTCGTATCGCACCAGCCGCGCCTTGTTGCCCGCGGCATATTGGTTCAGCCCGCCGACCGCGATCATCGCATCCAGCAGGGTCATGTTGGCGCGGTACGGAATCGACGCCGGCTTTTCGGTCGCGCCGACGATGCGCACCTGCTGGCTGTACGTGCCGGAAAAGTTCTCGACGATCACCGACACGATCGGGTCTTTGATATATTGGCCCAGCGCCTTCTTCATGTCGCCCGCCAGCATCGACGGCGTCTTGCCCACGGCGGGCATGTCGTTGATAAGCGGGGTGGTTATCCGGCCGTCGGGGCGCACCTGTACCTTCGCCGACAATTCCGCGTTGCGCCATACGAAGATGTTGAGCTGGTCGAGCGGCCCGATGACATATTCCTCGCCGGGCAGTTCGCGATTGGCGACATAGGCGGCGGGCGGCAATTCCGGGCGGCCGCCGGTCCCGGCGGAACAGCCCGACAGCCCGGCCGTCGCAGCCAGCGCGCTCGCGAGCAGGGGAATTGCAGACGCACGGCGCATGAAACACGATCTCCACCGCCAGCCCCGCGGACGCGCAAGCCGGCTTCGTAAGCCCGCTATGGCGCGCAACAGGTGAAAATTGGGTTAGGGATCGAACGCGCTACGCCACCCGTTCGGCGGCGGGGGGGTGGCCCAGGAAACCTGCCGGGCTGGCGCTCGCGCCGTAAGCGCCGGCCAGGAACACCGCCACCAGATCACCCGGCTCGGCCTGCGGCAAGGCCACGCGCTCGCCCAGCCGGTCCAGTGGGGTACACAACGGCCCGACCACCGACACGATCTCCTCCGCCGGCTCGCCCATCCGCGCAGCGACCGCCAGCGGATAATTGCGGCGCACCACGGTGCCGAAATTGCCTGAGGCGGCCAATTGGTGGTTCAGCCCACCGTCCAGCACCAGGAACGTCTCGCCCCCGCTGTCCTTGCGATCGACGACGCGCGCCAGATACACCCCGCTTTCCGCCACCAGCCACCGGCCCAGCTCGATCGCGAACCGCGTTTCGCTGAGGATCGCCGGCCGCTGCGCCAGCGCCTGGCTCAGCGCGGCACCGACCGCCTCGACGTCCAGCGCAACGTCATTGGCGAAATACGGCACGCCGAACCCGCCGCCCAGATTAACCACCGGCGGCGCCGCGCCGGCTTCCTCCGCCAGCCGCGCGGCGAGCGCGATCGTCGCACGTTGCGTGTCGGCGATCGCCTGCGCGTCCAGCGCCTGGCTACCGGCATAGACGTGGAAGCCCCGCCAATCCGCCCCGCCCGCGATCACCCGGCGCACCACGGCCGCGGCGCGATCGGCGTCGATGCCGAACGGCGACGGCCGCCCGCCCATCCGCATCCCGCTGCCGCGCAATTCCACATCCGGATTCACCCGCACCGCCACGCGCGGCACCCGCCCCAGCCGCTCTCCGGCGGCCAGTGCGCGTGTCGCTTCGCCATCCGATTCCAGGTTGATCGTAGCCCCCGCCACGATCGCCGCTTCGATCTCGGCATCGCGCTTGCCCGGACCGGCAAAGCTGATCGCCGCCGCCGGCTTGGCGACCAGCGCTTTTGCCAACTCGCCTCCCGACGCGACGTCCAGCCCGTCGACCATCGGCGCGATCGCGGCGATCAGGTCGGCATGCGGATTGGCCTTGATCGCATAATGCAGGTCGATCGCCGGCATCGCCGCGCGAAACCGCCCCACCCGCGCTGCGACGATGGCCGGATCATAGACGAACAGCGGCGTGCCCGCATCGCCGGCCCAGGTCACTGCGCTACACCCGGCGATCGTCAGCACGCCCACCTGCCCGGCAAATTCCGGCGGCACCGGCCCCATCGGCTTCACGCAATCACCTCGCGGCGGATGGCTGCCCGGTCCAGCTTGCCATTGGCATTGCGCGGCAGGGCCTCGCGCCATTCATAGCGCGCCGGTTGCATGAAGCCCGGCAACAGCCCGCGCAGCCGCTGACGCAGCGCCGGCTCGTCCGCCGGATCGCCCGCTACCACCGCGACGATCACTTGCCCCATCCGGACATCCGCCACCCCGATCGCCACCGCCTCGCGCACCTCGTCCCCCGCGGTGATCGCTTCCTCGACTTCGCCGGGGCTGATCCGGTTGCCCGCGCTCTTTATCATCTCGTCATCGCGGCCGACGAAGCGCAGCAGCCCGTCCGCGCCCTCGATCACCGTATCCCCCGACCACACCGCATTGCCGCCATAAGCCGCGAACGCGGGTGCCGGCCGAAACCGCTGCGCGGTCCGTTCCGGGTCACCCCAATATCCTTGCGCGACCAGCGGACCGGCATGGACCAGCTCGCCGGGCTCGCCGGGTTTGGCCCGGCCGCCGTCCGGGCGGACGACCATGATATTGGCGTGTGGAATTTCTCGTCCAATTGCGTCAAAATGCGTGTCGATCAGCGCAGAATCGAGAAAAGTAGACCGAAAAGCCTCCGTCAGGCCGTACATCGCGAAAAATTCCGCGTTAAAAAAAGTGCTCCGCACGCCGCGCACCAGCTTCTCGGTCATCGCGCCGCCCGAATTCGTCAGCCGTTTCAGCTTCGCCGCCGTTTCCGCCGGCCAATCGGCTTCCAGTAATTGTGTCCAAAGCGGCGGCACGCCCGCGAGCGTCGTCGCGCCCGTCCGCTCCACTGCCTTCACCACATCGCGCGCCGTCAGATAATCAATCGGCGCGACCGATGCTCCCGCAAACCAGCTCGAAAACAACTGGTTCTGCCCATAATCGAACGCCAGGGGCAGGACGGCGAGCACCCGGTCCGCCGGGCTCAGCTTCAGGTAAGATGCGACGGAAACCGCGCCCAGCCACAAATTGGCATGGCTCAGCATCACCCCCTTTGCGCGCCCCGTCGACCCGGACGTATACAATATCGCCGCCAGCCTGTCCGGATCGGCGTCCGAAGGTCCCACCGCGGGCCCGATTCCCAACCCGTCGACAACCCGACACCCCTCGGGCACGTCGTCAGCCTCCAAACTCGCCCCCCGCCCAGCTTGGCTCAGGAGCATAGACGCGCCACTATCTTCAAGGATATGAGCCACTTGCGCTCGGCGTAGCGCGGGATTGATCGGCACATGCACCAATCCCGCCCGCGGCGCTGCCAGCGGCATCAGACAGGCGTCGCGCGTCTTCGGTAACCAGGTCGCGACCCGATCTCCGGCGCTAAGCCCTTGTTCCAAAAGCCATCCTGCCATCCCTGCCACCGCGCGCTCGGCGGCCGCAAAGTCCAAAACTCCCTCCCGGTCGATCAAGGCCACCGGCCCGGCAGTTCCCCTCAGCACATGGTCGATCGGGCGTATCTCAACATCCATGCCCCCCCATAGCGCGCCGCCGTTGCCGAAATCACCCCCGCCCTCTAACGACATAGCCAGTTCAACGGCGAACCGAGGCGCGCTTGATCCCCGAAAACACATCCGAAATCGACAAGACCGTCCGCTCCGTCCTCGTCGACGTGCTGGGCATCTCGCCCGAACGCGCCGCCGCTTTCCGGGCCGAAACCCCGTTGTTCGGGGCGTTGCCGGAACTCGATTCGATGGCCGTCGCGGGCGTACTGACCGAGCTGGAGGATCGCCTGGGCGTCTTGATCGAGGATGACGATGTCGATGGAGAGATGCTCGCGACATTCGGTGGTCTGGTCATCTTCGTGGCGGGCAAAGCACTCAGGTGATTGGATATTATGACTGGGCGGGCGGGCGAGAGGCGCTTATCCGCTTCGGCCCCCATAACGGCCCGGTCGTGATAATGTCCCCGCCTTTGTTCGAAGAAGCCAACCGCACACGCGCTTTTGTCGTGGCCATCCTGCGCACTCTTGCCACCCGCGGCGTCGCCAGCGTGCTGCCCGACCTCCCGGGGCAAGGAGAGAGCTTGGTCGAAGGAGATGTGCCTTTGGCGCAACTCACCGAGGCGATGACCGCGCTTGAGGATCGGGTCCGCGCAGAAGGCCGCGACAGTTACGTGGTCGCACTGCGCGCCGGATCGCTGGTGTCCGCCCACGACCGACAATGGTGGTTCGCGCCGATGACGAACGACGAGTTCGCTAGAGACTCAAAAAGGATAGCTCGGTTTTCTAACACTAGATCGAGCGACGAATCACCGCAGAAGCAGATCGGCCTCAATATGGCGAGCACCCGCACGCTCCGCCTAAGCAGCGATCCCCGCCCCGCCGATCGCAAGGTCGAAGGCATCCCGCTGTGGCACCGCTCAGAACCCACGACGGACCCTCACCTTGCCGCCGTGCTCGCCGGGGATATTGCTGGTTGGACAGCCACTTGCGCCAGATAGTCACCTTCGAATGCGAAGGCGAAACACTCGTGGGGACCCTCGATGACGCAGCAGGCGCGACCGGCATCCTGATCGTCTCGGGCGGCAATGAAGTGCGCTGGGGCACATGCCGCGCGATGGCGCTCCTGGCCGGGCGGCTGTCTGGCGCCGGTATCCCGACATTCCGCTTCGATCGCCGCGGAGTCGGCGATTCCAGCGGCGAAAATCTGGGCTATGCGGCGTCCATACCCGACATCGCTGCCGCACTGGCGACGTTTCGCGACAGCCGACCGCACCTCACGCGCGTCATCGGCTTCGGCAATTGCGACGCGGCCGTGGCGCTGCTGCTCCACCCGCATCGTTTCGATGCGCTGGTTCTCGCAAATCCTTGGCTAGGCAACGAAACCGCACCGCCTCCGCCCGCCGCCATCCGAGCAGGCTATGCCCGTGCGCTGCGCGATCCGCGCGCGTGGTTAAGGCTCATCTCTCCAGCAAGACTTGGTCGGTTTAGCCGTGAGATACCGTTGTTCTTTCGCACTTCACGTCAACCTCTCACGCAGCAAGTGACGCAAGCCCTGGCCAAAGCGCCGCCAACCCTGATCGTCCTGGCCAAGCACGACCGCAGCGCGCAGATTTTCGCCGCAGCGATCTCGCTTCCAGACAAAGTCCGCTGCGTCGAGATCGACACCCATTCTCACGGTTTCGTCGACGCGATCGAACCGCTGACACGCATTCTGATCGAATCCGCACGCGGCTAAGCGGTCACTCCGCCGCTTGCGCCAACTCCGCGAATTCCGCTTCCGCCAGAAAGCGTTCGGCATCGAGCGCAGCCATGCACCCGGTGCCCGCCGCCGTCACCGCCTGACGATAGACCTTGTCGGCCACATCGCCGCACGCGAACACGCCCGCAACACTGGTCCGGGTCGATCCGGTCTCGGCGGTTATATAGCCATCGGTATCCAACGCGAGGTGCCCGCGGAACAGCTCGGTCGCAGGATGGTGGCCGATCGCCACGAAGCCGCCATCCACGTCAAGCCGCGAGTGCTCGCCCGTCACCGTGTCTTCCAGGTTCAGCGCCACCAGCCCCGCGTTGCCGCCACCATCGACGAAATCGCGAACTTCCTTGTTCCAAAGTACCTTGACGCCAGGATGAGCGAACAGCCGCTCCTGCAGGATGCGTTCTGCGCGTAGCGAGTCGCGACGGTGGATCAGGGTGACGTCGGGCGAATGGTTGGTGAGGTACAGCGCTTCCTCGACCGCGGTGTTGCCCCCGCCGATCACCGCAACCTTCTTACCGCGATAGAAAAATCCGTCGCAAGTTGCACAGGCGCTTACGCCTTTTCCCTTCATCGCCTCTTCGCTGTCGAGGCCCAGCCATTTTGCCTGAGCGCCGGTGGCGATGACGAGCACGTCGCCCTGGTACACATCGCCGCCGTCGCCGATCAGGCGAAACGGGCGGCGGGACAGGTCGACCTGGGTGATCGTGTCCCACATCAGGCGGGTGCCGACATGCTCGGCCTGCTTCTGCATCTGCTCCATCAGCCAGGGGCCCTGGATAACGTCCGCAAAACCGGGGTAATTCTCGACGTCGGTCGTCGTTGTCAGCTGCCCGCCCGGCTGAATGCCCTGCACCACGATCGGTGCCATCCCGGCCCGCGCGCCGTAGATGGCGGCCGACAGACCCGCAGGGCCCGATCCCAGGATGAGCATGCGAGTGGAATGGGTGATCACGGGCGGTTCCTCGATGGCGTTCCGGCGCACTTAGGCATTTCTATCGCCGATTTGAACCGGCGATGAAATCGAGGGCACCACCCGCACCCAATTCGGCGCATCTTCGTTGAATGCGGGATGCGAGAAGGACGGACGATGGCTGAGGGCGAAGGTAAGGTCGAAATCATGGATTATACTGGTCCCGCAGGGGGTTGGGGCTCGATGAAGTCACTCGGTGTCATCCTGCCGCAGGAGAAGATCCGCCCCGACACGCTCGACGCGCTGCGCCGCCAGAACAAGCCGGCCGGCGTGATGTGCGTCAGCTGCTCGTGGGGCAAGCCTGCGACCCCGCACATCGCCGAATTCTGCGAAAATGGCGCGAAGGCAACCGCTTGGGAGCTGACGTCCTACCGGGTCACGCCGCAATTCTTCAAGGAACATGCCGTCTCCGCGCTGCGCGAGTGGCCCGACCACGATCTGGAACAGGCGGGGCGGCTGACTCATCCTTTGCGCTACGACCTCGCCAGCGACCGGTATGTCGCGGCCAGTTGGGACGAGGCGTTCCAGGCGATCGGCGCCAAGCTTCGCCAGTGCGATCCAACGAAAGTGATCCTTTATTCGTCGGGTCGTGCCAGCCTGGAAGCGGCATTCCTGTACGGGCTGTTCGGGCGGATGTGGGGGCAGCAGAACCTGCCCGATTCGTCGAATATGTGCCACGAGACGACGTCCGTCGGCCTGAAGAACGCAATCGGATCGCCGGTCGCTACGATTCAGCTCGACGATTACGAGCATTGCGACGCGATCTTCGCATTCGGTCAGAACGTCGGCACCAATTCGCCGCGGATGCTTCACACCTTGCGCGACTGCGCCAAGCGCGGAGTGGAGATCGTGACCTTCAACCCCTTGCGCGAACGCGGGTGGGAGCGATTCACCGATCCACAGAACCCGATCGAGATGGCGACCGGGACCTCCACCCGGATTTCATCGCAATATCATCAGCTTCGTGCCGGCGGGGACATTTCAGCGATTCTGGGCATCTGCAAGCTGACGATCGAGGCAGACGACCTCGCGCTGAGGCAAGGTGGCGCACGGGTGCTGGACCAGCATTTCATCGACCAGCATTGCGTTCGTTTCGACGAATTCGCCGACTTCTGCCGTGCTGCCGATTGGGACGACATCTGCCGCGAAAGCGGGCTGAGCCGCGAGGCGATCGCCGACGCGGCGGCGGTGTACATGAAGGCGAAGCGGGTGATCGCGGTGTACGGCATGGGCATCACCCAGCATCGGTACGGCATGGACAGCCTGTACATGCTGGTCAACATGCTGTTGCTGCGCGGAAATGTCGGGCGCGAAGGGGCCGGTCCCGGCCCGGTGCGTGGCCATTCGAACGTGCAGGGGCAGCGCACCGTCGGCATCACGGAGAAGACCGAACTGGCGCCCGTCGAGCGGCTGAAGGCATTGTTCGAATTCGAACCACCGACGCAGGACGGCTGGGACACCGTTGCAAGCTGCCGCGCGATCATCAGCGGCGAAGCGCAAGGTTTCGTGCAGCTCGGCGGCAATTTCCTGCGCGCTACGCCCGAACATGAAGCGATGAAGGCAGCGTGGGTCAAGCTGCCGATCGCGGTTCACATCGCCACCAAGCTCAACAAATCGCACCTTTATCCGGCAAAGGAAACGTGGCTGCTACCCTGCCTTGGCCGGATGGAGCACGATGCCCAGGCCAGCGGACGGCAGGCGGTGTCGATGGAGGATACCTTCAGCCACATCCACGGATCGGTGGGGAAGGCCCAGCCGGCGAGCGATACATTGCTGTCCGAACCGGCGATCGTCGCCGGCCTCGCCAAGGCCGTCCTACCGCCCAATCCCAATGTCGATTGGGGCGCATGGATAGACGATTATGGCCTGATCCGCGATGCGATCGAACGGGTGTATCCCGACAAATTCGCCAATTTCAACGAACGCCTGTTCACGCCCGGTGGCTTTTGGAAAGGCAATCCGGCGGCGCACCGCAAGTGGGAAACCAAGAGCGGCAAGGCCGAGTTCAACGTGCCGCGCGCCTTGAATTCCAGTGGCTTCGCCGATGTCGAAGGACGGTTCCGGCTGGTGACGCTCCGGTCCAACGACCAATATAACACGACGATCTACGGCTATGACGACCGGTTCCGCGGCATCAAGGGCACGCGCATGGTCATCATGATGAGCAAGGCGGACCAGGCGCGAGAAGGGTTGAAGGACGGCGATATCGTCGCGCTGGAAACCGATGCCGAAGACGGGGTGGAGCGCGTCGTGGAGGGGTTGCGGGTCACCGACTATGATTTGCCCGAGGGTACGATCGCAGGCTATTATCCCGAACTCAACGTCCTCGTGCCGCTGGAGCATCACGCGCTGGAAAGCCACGTACCCGCTGGAAAATCGGTGCCCGTTCGCATCCGCAAGCGCCGATAATGCGTGTTTTGGGCGCAATTCTCGCGGGTGGAGCGTCTTCGCGCTTCGGATCGGACAAATCTGCGGCAAATTTTCAGGGGCTTTCGCTGATCGACCACGCGAGGAACGCGATCGCCCGCCACGTCGCCGAATGCGTCATCATCGGCCCCGAAGGCGTCGCCGATCTGCCGCGGCCGGGGATGGGGCCGCTGGGGGGCATCGCCGGTGCGCTGGATCACGCGGCGGCGCGCGGGTTCGATTCGGTGCTGACGATCGCCTGTGACATGCCACGGGTGCCGGATGGATTGATCGAGGCCCTGCTCCGGCGGATGCCGGCATATTGCGTCGAGGCGCCGGTGCTTGGCCATTGGCCGGCGGCATTGGGCGCGCAGGTGATGGCGCATATCGACGGCGCGCCGGACCGGTCGACGACGGGCTGGGTGCGCAGCGTGGGCGCGCTGCCGATCGAAGCGGGTGCGCCGCTGGCGAATATCAACACGCGCGAGGATTTGCTCGCGCTGTGAGCCATCGCACCGAACCGACGCTGATCGTCCATCCGGCCAGCGTCGCCCCCGGTGAGCGCCGGGTCGCCGTCGAGGCGCCGGTGGCCGTCGAGGTGGATGGCATCGGCTATGCGGTGATGATGATGACGCCGGCCGATCTGGAGGCGTTCGCGATCGGCTTCATGCTGACCGAGCGGCTGGCGGACAACCCGGCTGATGTGATCGCGGTCGAGCCGTTCGCGGCCGAGGCAGGTTGGATATTGCGCATCGCATTGGCGCAGCGTTGCCGGGGCCGCATCAATGACCGCGTGCGTCACCGCACCAGCGACACCGGCTGCGGCCTGTGCGGGATCGAGAGCCTGGAGCAATTGCGGCGCCCCGTTCCCCACCCGCCGCCAAGGCCGGTCGCGAACGCAACCGCCATCTTCGGCGCATTGGCGGCTTTGCGCGACCGCCAGCCGCTGAACGTCGCCACGGGTGCGGTGCACGGCGCGGCCGCGTGCAGGGCCGACGGCGCGATTCTGGCGGTGTGCGAGGATGTCGGGCGGCACAATGCGCTGGACAAGCTGATCGGGGCGACGGCGGGCGCTGCGCCGGTCGTAAGCGCGGCGTTCATCCTGGTCACGTCGCGGGTAAGCTTCGAAATGGTCGACAAGGCGCTGGTCGCCGCCACACCGATGCTGGTCGGCATATCCGCCCCCACCACGCTGGCGATCGATCATGCGCGGGCGCATGGCCTGACGCTGGTCGCGCTGGCACGGGCCGACGCGATGCTGGTGCTCAACGATCCCTGGAACCTCTTCACGGCTGGTAGCGAAGGAGGGACTTGAACCCCCGACCCCAGGATTATGATTCCCGTGCTCTAACCAGCTGAGCTACTTCGCCTCAGCCGTGAAGAGCGGCGCCTATAGGAAGGGGCGCGAAGGCGGTCAAGCGAACATGTGGCGCGACAAGGGCTCCCACGGACCACCGCGATACCAATAGGCGGCGAGCCCCGCGACTTCGACGGCACGGGGCCGGAATTCGCGCTCCAGCGCTTGCAGGAGAAGCTTCGCGGTCGCGGGCTGCACCTTGTTCTGGATGGTGACGTGCGGACGCCAGCCGCCGGCATCCTGCGGCATCAGCAAGCCGGAGAACGCATCGGCCAGCCTTGCGCGGATCGCCAGCAGATCGGGCGCCACGATGCGATAGGCGACACCGCGGCCGAGCGACACCAGACCCTCCACCCGAGCGACCGGCGCCGGCACGCCGCGCGTTTCCTGAACCAGCCGGTGCTTCAGTTCGTCGACGCAAGACGGCGGCAGATGGTGGAACATGGTGCAATGCGCCGACAGCTGATTGCGTTCGGGCGGGAAATGTTCGCTGCGCATCGCGTCCAGCCATGCCTGATCCCGACGACCAAACAGCACGCCGACGATGATCGGCGCCGAAGGCGAGAGGATCGCGTCCGTCAAATCTCGACCTGGCTACCGAGTTCGACGACGCGGTTGGTGGGCAGGCGAAAGAATTCCATCGCGCTTTCGGCGTTGCGCAGCAGCCATGCGAACAGCTTTTCCCGCCAGATCATCATGCCCGGCCGATCGGAAGCGAGCAGCGTCTGGCGCGACAGGAAGAAGCTGGTGTCCATCATCTTGAACGCGGCGCCGCATTCGTCGACCTGCTTCAGCGCGGCGGGCACGTCCGCCTCCTCCATGAAGCCATAGCGCAGGATCAGGCGGTGGAACCCCTCCCCCAGGGTCTCTCGGTGGGCGCGGTCGGCTTCGGGCCAATAGGGCTGGTCGGCGATCTTGACCGTCAGCAGGATGACCCGTTCGTGCAGCACACGGTTGTGCTTCAGATTGTGGAGCAGGGCGTGCGGCACGCCCTCGGCGGTCGACGTCATGAACACGGCGGTGCCCGGCACGCGCGAGGCCGAACTGGCGGCGGAATCGATGAACACCTTTAACGGCATGGCCGCCTCGCGCATCCGCGCGATCATCAATTGTCGTCCCTTCGACCAGGTCGTCAGGATGGTGAAGACGATGAGGCCGACGAGCAGGGGAAACCAGCCCCCTGCGACCACCTTTGTCAGGTTGGCGGCGAAATAGGCGCCGTCGACGATGAAGAACAATCCGAGCAATGGCGCGGCCGCATAGATCGGCCAGTTCCACAGCCGCGTCAGCGCAACGCCCAGCAGGCAGGTGTCGATCAGCATCGCCCCCGTCACCGCGATGCCATAGGCGCTGGTCAAATTGGACGACGTGCGGAAGAACAGCACCAGCAGGATGACCATCACCATCAGCAGCCAATTGACCAGCGGGATGTAGATCTGCCCCGCGGTGGCGGCACTGGTGTGGGCGATGCGCAGGCGCGGCATGAAACCGAGCTGGATCGCCTGCTGCGTCACCGAGAACGCGCCGGTAATCACCGCCTGGCTGGCGATGACCGCGGCCATCGTGGCCAGGATGACGAGCGGCAGCTGCATGCTTTCCGGCGCCAGCATGTAGAACGGGCTTTCCAACGCGGGACGCCCTTCGCGGAACAGCAGTGCCCCCTGCCCCATGTAGTTCAGGATCAGCGCCGGCAGCACGTAGAAAAGCCACGATCCGCCGATCGGCTTGCGCCCGAAATGACCCATGTCGGCATACAGCGCCTCCGCCCCCGTCACCGCCAGCACGACGGCGCCCAGCGCCAGGAAGGCGGTCAGGCCGTCCTCGATCATGAAGGCCACGGCGTAATGGGGGCTCAGCGCCAAC
>DASTLZ010000203.1:0-3386 GCA_035714425.1 Sphingomonas sp. | reverse complement strand
GCGCTGGTGATGGCCGCGGGCGCGATCATGTGGATGCACGGCGGGCATGTCGGCAAGCCCAACGGCGGCGGAATCGTGTTTTTCGCGGGACTCGCTGCGGTGCTGTTCTCGATGGCGACCTGGTGGCGCAACGTGCTCAGGGAAGGGCGCGCGGGGGATCATACGCCGGTGGTGCAGCTGCACTTCCGCTATGGCATGATCCTGTTCATCGCGTCGGAGGTGATGTTCTTCGTCGGCTGGTTCTGGGCGTATTTCGATTTCGCCTTGTTCCCCGACGCGATCAGCTTCGTCGACGGCGCGGTGGAGCGCGCGACCGAGGGCGCCGCGCTGGTGGCGCAATGGCCGCCCAAGGGGCTGGAGGTCATCAACGCGTTCGAGCTGCCGCTGCTCAACACGCTGATCCTGCTGTGCTCGGGCACCACCGTCACCTGGGCGCATCATGCGCTGATCCACAACCAGCGCGGCGGCGAGAAGCGCGGGCTGTGGGGCATGATCGGGGTCGGCGATCGCGACGGCGTGCTGAAGGGCCTGTGGCTGACGGTGCTGCTGGGTTCGCTGTTCAGCGCGATCCAGGCGTATGAGTACATGCACGCGCCGTTCCCGTTCAAGGGCAACAATTACGGCGCGTCGTTCTTCATGGCGACGGGGTTCCACGGCTTCCACGTGCTGATCGGCACGATCTTCCTGATCGTCTGCCTGGTGCGCGCGTATAAGGGCGATTTCACCCCCAAGCAGCATTTCGGCTTCGAGGCGGCGGCGTGGTATTGGCATTTCGTCGACGTGGTGTGGCTGTTCCTGTTCGTCTCGATCTACGTCTGGGGTGGCTGGGGCGCACCGGTTCACGGTGGCTGACCCACACCCCGACGTGACGAACGACGCGGGCGCGGCTCCTGGGGAGCCGCGCCCGTTCGATTGTGGGACGAAGGGGCTGTGCCCGCGGTGCGGCGCGCGCACCTTGTTTGCCGGGATGCTGCGCTATGCCGAGCGGTGCAGTGCCTGCGGGCTCGATTTCTCCAGCTTCAACGTGGGCGACGGGCCGGCGGCGTTCCTGACGCTGATCCTGGGGACGATCGTGGTGATCGGCGCGGTCGCCGTGGAGCTGACGTGGTCGCCGCCGTTGTGGGTGCAGATGGCGATCTGGACGCCGGTGACGCTCGCGGGGGTGGTGCTGAGCCTGCGACTGGCCAAGGGCTGGCTGCTCGCGCTCGAATATCACAATCAGGCGGAAGAAGGCCGCACGCGCCAGTGACGCCTGAGCGTACGGTGACGCGCGTGCCGGTGCTGCCGACGATCTTCGTCGTCCTGTGCGTCGCGGTGATGATCGCGCTCGGCTGGTGGCAGTTACGGGTTCGCCTGCCGCAGAAGGAGGCGCAGCTCGCGCAGCTCGCCGCCAATCCGGCGCGGCCGCCGATCGCGTTTCCGCTCACCCCCGATCAGTCGCTGCTGTTCCGCCGCACGTCGCTGGATTGTGCGAAGGTCGAGTCGATCGACCGCAACGGCGCGGGTGGCGCGGGTTTTCGTTTGATCGCGAACTGCCGAACCCGTGCCGCGGGTCCCCCGGTGAAAGTCCAACTCGGCACGACGCGCGATCCGATGAAGACCGTGACGTGGGCAGGCGGTGTGGTGAGCGGCTGGATCAGCCATGCGCCCGATGCGACCCCGCTCGGCACGCGGCTGTTCAGCCAGCCACCACGCGAACTGCTGCTCGTCGCCGATCGGCCGGTCGCGGGGCTGTCACCCAACACGCGGCCGGACATCGGCCTCGTGCCGAACAATCACCTCGCTTATGCCGGGCAGTGGTTCTTCTTCGCGGCCGTGGCGGCGGTGATCTACGCGCTCGCGTTGCGGCGGCGCTGGCGGGGCTAGCGCTGCCGGACCGACGTTGCGCGGTTGTCTCTCGCGCGGCTGGCCGCTAACCGGCACGGCCATGCGTTACATCAGCACTCGTGGGGCCGCCCCGACGCTCGACTTCCGCGGCGCGACGCTTGCCGGGCTGGCGTCCGATGGCGGCCTCTACGTGCCCGAGACATGGCCGACGCTGAGCCGCGACGAGATCGCGGCGCTGGCGGGGCTGTCCTACGTCGATACCGCGGTGGCGGTGATGGCGCCGTTCGTCGGCGAGAGCCTGGACCGGGCCGAGCTGCGCGCGCTGTGCGCGCAGGCCTATGGCCGCTTTGCGCACGCCGCGGTGACGCCGCTGAAGCAGTTGAGCCACGACCAGTGGCTGCTCGAGCTGTTCCACGGTCCGACGCTGGCGTTCAAGGACGTCGCGCTGCAGCTGCTCGGGCTGCTGTTCGAACGGTTCCTCGTCGGCGATACCGATGGCCCGCTGACGATCATCGGCGCGACGAGCGGCGATACCGGGTCGGCGGCGATCGACGCGGTCGCCGGGCGCGAAGGGATCGACATATTCATGCTCCATCCGGCCGGCCGGGTGAGCGAGGTGCAGCGCCGCCAGATGACGACGATGCGCGCGCCCAACGTCCACAATATCGCGGTGCGCGGCGATTTCGACACCGCGCAGGCGCTGGTGAAGGCGATGTTCAACGCGCCCGATTTCTCGACGCGGTTCCGGCTGAGTGCGGTCAACTCGATCAACTGGGCGCGGCTGATGGCGCAGGTGGTGTATTATTTCTACGCCGCGGTGCGGCTCGGCGCGCCCGAGCGCGCGGTGGCGTTCAGCGTGCCGACGGGCAATTTCGGCGACGTGTTCGCCGGCTATGTCGCGGCCCGGATGGGGCTGCCGGTCGCCAAGCTGGTCGTGGCCACCAACGTCAACGATATCCTGCATCGCGCGCTGTCGGCGGGTGATTATTCCTCCGCCGCGGTCATCCCCACCGCGACGCCGTCGATGGATATCCAGGTATCGTCCAATTTCGAGCGGCTGCTGTTCGATCTGGGTGGGCGCGACGGGGTGGCGTTCGCGACGCAGATGACGGGGTTCGAGACGTCGAAGGCGATGCGCCTGTCCAACGCGCAGCACGAAGGCGCCGGCGCGCTGCTGACCAGTGCGAGCGTCGATGGCGACAGCATGGCGCAGGCGATGCGCTGGGCGCACGATGCCGCGAACGAGGTGATCGATCCGCATACCGCGATCGCGCTCGCCGCGGCGCGGCGGCAGTCGCTCGACGTGCCGATGGTGACCTTGGCGACCGCGCATCCGGCGAAGTTCCCCGATGCGGTCGAGCGCGCGATCGGGATCAGCCCGGTGCTGCCGGCGCGGGTCGGTGACCTGTTCGAGCGCGCGGAGGCGTTCGATACGCTCGATGCTACCTTCGGCGCGGTGACGTCCTATATCGCGGAGCGGGCGACGCCGGGGAATTAGCCTAGGCTTCGTGCTTACCCCGTCCAGCTCAGCACGAACGGTGATGGGTGGCGCCGCTGCC
>DASTLZ010000202.1:0-17521 GCA_035714425.1 Sphingomonas sp. | reverse complement strand
AACAGCGGCGATCGGCCGAGCGCGTCCAGGACCAGCCGTCCGGCTTCCACCGCCGCGGCACTATCCTCCGCCAATTGCGCATTGTGCTTGGCGAGCGCGGATTGCGCGCCGGACGTTGCGTTGCCGTCGATCCAGTCGCCGGCATCGACGATGGCGCGGACCTGCGCGACCCCCGCGGCATCCAGCACGTCGGGAATGGCGATCAGCATCCTGCACCCTCCCGCAGCGCCGCGACGCCGGCCTGCGCGAAGCCGGGAACGGGGCTGGCGGCCAGGAACGCGCGTGCCTTGGCCACGAACGCGGCGTTGCCGGTGCGCCCAGCCTCGCGCAGCCAGACCAGCGCGTCGTCGGTGCGGCCCGCCTCGCCCAGCATGCGGGCATGGTTGAAGCAGCCGCGGAAATCGCCGCCCTCGGCGGCGCGCTCGTACCAGTCGGCCGCGACCGCCACGTCTCGCGCGCAGGCCCAGCCATCTTCGGCGAAGCTGCCCAGGAAGTTCATCGCCTTGGCGTTGCCCAGCGCCGCCGCCTTGACCAGCCACGTTCGTGCCGCCCCCTTGTCCTGCGCGACGCCTTCGCCCAGCGTCAGCAGCGTCGCGTAATTGTACATCGCCCAGTCCAGCCCGCGTTCGGCGGCGACGCGGTAGCACTCCGCCGCGCGCACCTTGTCGGGCGCCGTGCCCCAGCCGAGATCGTAACAGCGGCCGACCATGTTCAGCGCCATCACATGTTGTTGCGCCGCCGCCTTGATGAACCACGCCAGCGCCACGGCGGGATCGCGCGCCACGCCGGCGCCATCGAGCAACATCTGGCCGTAGACCGCCTGCGCCTCGGCCAGCCCCTGCTCCGCGCCTTCACGCACCAGTGCCGCGCGTCCCTCCGGCGAACCGGCGAGCCGCGCGGCGATGTATTCGCGGGTGAGCGCGTTCAGGCTCAATAGCGGACGGCCAGCGTCGCGAAGGCGGAACGGCCGGGCGCGATCGTGGCGTAATGCGCGGTGTAGGCCTGGCTGAAATACGTCTCGTCGGTCAAATTCTGCACATTGACGCTCAGTTCGATGCGGCGCGTGATCTCGAATGCCGCGCGCGCGTCGAACCGCCAATAGCCGGGGATCGAACGCAGGCTGGTCCGGGTCGCCGGCGCCACGGTGATGACGCCCACCGCATCCTGCGTCGCGGCACGATTGTCGGCATAGCCGCCGAACACCCGCGACGTATAGAAAACGCCGCCGCCGATCTGGAACCGGCCGTGAGCGACGTTGGTCCATGCAGTCAGGCTGTCGCGCGGCGTCTGCGTCGCCTGGCGGCCGGTGTTGACGGACGGGACCGCGATCGTCGTCGCCGGGCGCAGCACGCCGGTCACGCCGCCCGCCGTCACGCTGAAGGCCGGCACGGCCAGCGAGGCGAAGCCGCCATCGACGATCACGGCATCGAGATGCGTATAGCCGCCGAACGCGGTCCATCCGGGAAGGATCTGGCCGTTCACGCCGAATTCGATCCCGCGGATGCGGCGCCTGCCGAGAAACTCGACCGCGTTGTTCGAATTCAGCGTGCGCGCATTCTGCGTATCCGTCTGGAATGCCGCCAGCGTCAGGTTCAGCCGGCTACCGAACAGGTCCGCCTTTGCGCCGACTTCATAGGATTTGGTCTTTTCCGGGCGCAGCGCGGCGATGAAATTGCCGGCGGCTGCCGCCGTCGTGGTCGGCAGGGCATTGCCCTCCTGCCCTTCGCCCAGCAGGCTGTTGGGTGGCGTCGCCGAAGTGGCGTAGCTGCCGTACAGGCTGGTGTTCTTCGTCGGTTTCAGGATTAGTCCGGCCTGCCAATTGAACAATTCGTCGGCGCGCTCGAACTGTACCTGCGTCGTCGCCGTGATCGGCTGGCCCGGCCGCACCCTTGATTGGAACCGGTCGAAGCGCGCGCCCAGGTTCAGGATCAGCGGATCGGCCAGCGTGATCGAATCGAACAGATAGGCAGCCTGTGTATTCGCGTCGTTCTGCGTTTCCGCCACCGTCAAATTGCGTGCGACCGGCGCGGCAACGGTGCTGGTGTCGTTGGTGTAATTCACCCAAGGATCACCAGGGTTCGGCGCGAACAGGCTGGTGCAATTGTAGCGGACGACCTGCGCCGTCGTGCAGCGCGGCGTCGACGTCGACCCCGTCGACAGCAATTCCGATCCCGCCGCATTGGTGAAGCCGCGGGTCACGAAGGTGCCGCGTCGCGCCTTTTCCCAGGCGAATTCCGCGCCGCCCGCGAAGCTGTGCCGGATGCTGCCGGTGGAGAACGTCCCGAACAGGTCGGTCTGGTTCACCAGCGACCGCGCATAGCCGTAGCGCGTGTTCGCCCGGCGCCACACCTGCCCGCCCGCCGTCGCGGGATTGGCGGCGTTGGTGCCGAAGACATTGCCCTGCTGATCGTCGGGCTGGGTGAAGATATAGGCCTGGTCGTTGTCGGTGTAGCGCGCGGTGTTGCGCAGCGTGATGCCGCCGAAATCATGCTCCACGCGCAGCATCGCCTGATCGACCGACGTGTCGCGGAAATCGCGGGATTTCAGGCCATAGAAGGCGTTGCGATCGACGGTGCCGGTGACGCCCGCGATCGTCGTGACCCGGCCGATCGCCGGCTCCACGAACGTCGTGCCGAGCGGGGCGTTGGTCGCGGTGTACAGATAGGGAATGCCGCTGTCGGGCAGTTCCTCGGTCTCCAGATGATAGTAACTGGCGGTCAGCCGGGTCGGCGTGCCCAGCCCGACGGTGATGGACGGCGCCACGCCCCAGCGCCGCTGATACAGCGCATCGCGGCCGGCCACGTCCTGGTCATGCCCCATCGCTTCGATCCGCACAGCCACGGTGTCGCCCAGCTTGCGGTTCACGTCGATCGTCGCGCGCTTGTAATCCGCCGTGCCGTAGCTGGCCGTGGTCGAGACGAAATCGCGCGCCACGGGCAGTTTGGAGACGATGTTGATCGCCCCGCCCGCGCTGCCGCGGCCGCCCAGCGTCGAATCCGAACCGCGCACGACCTGGATCGATTCGACGGCGAAGACTTCGCGGCTTTGCGCGGCGAAATCGCGCACGCCGTCGACATAGGTGCTGCCCTGGCTGTCGAAGCCGCGGATGAACGGGCGATCGCCGACCGGATTGCCGCCCTCCGCCGCGCCGAAAGTGATGCCAGGCACGGTGCGCAGCGCTTCCTGCAACGAGGCCGAGCCGGTCTGTTCGATCACTTCCTTGGGTACGATCACGATCGAGCGCGGCGTATCGACCAGCGGCGCGACTTGCTTGGCCGACCGCGCCTCGCGCTGCCCGTTGACGACGACATCCGTCGTCGAAGCTTCCGGTTCGCCATAGCGCTGCGCTGCGGTGTCGGTCGGCTCCGCGCCGTAGGCAGGCGCGGTGGCGATGAAGCCGACGCAGGACAGCGCCAGGAAGGAAGTGCGGTGTGTCATCGGGTCCCCTTGTCTGGGGACGGCTGCTATTGCGACTAGTTCTCACTGTCAACAGTTGGCGGCATCATCCTGTCTGCCACGCCGCCAGTTCGTGCCCGTCCGGATCGACGAAATGAAATCGCCGCCCGCCGGGAAAGGCGGAGATCGGCATGGTGATCCGGCCGCCCGCGCGCTCGACCGCCGCGACCGCGGCTTCCAGATCGTCCACCTCGATAACCGACAGAGCCGCCGCGGTTTTCTGCGCCGGATCGCCCTGAAATCCGATGTTCGTTTCGCCGCTGGTGCTGGCCGCATAGGTCGGGCCGAAATCGTCGAAATGCCAACCGAACGCCGCGCCGTAAAATGCCTTTGCCGCGCCGGTATCGGCCACCGGCAGTTCGAGATAATTGATCTTCGCCGTCATCGTCCTGCTCCTGAAGTTCTTGCTATGTTCTGGCGGGCCGGGTATTTTCCGTCAATGGCAGAAATCCGGCCGCAGCGCGGCGCGACCATCAATACGCAAAGCGCGCGATTCGGCATGCCGCAGATGGAGGCCGATGGCGACTGGCTGGACGCGCGCGACGCGATCGACGGCGCCGCGCCGCGGCTGCGCACCAGCGTGACCATCGAACGGCCGCGCACGATCATCAGCCGCAACGCATCGCCCGATGTGCCGTTCGACCGCTCGATCAATCCCTATCGGGGGTGCGAGCATGGCTGCATCTATTGCTTCGCGCGGCCGACGCATGCCTTTCACGATCTGTCGCCCGGGCTGGATTTCGAAAGCCGCCTGTTCGCCAAGCCCGATGCCGCCGATCTGCTGCGCCGCGAGCTGGCGAAGCCGGGTTATGCCGCTGCGCCGATGGCGCTGGGCACCAACACCGATCCGTATCAGCCCATCGAAGCCGACTGGCGGATTACGCGGTCGATCGTCGAGGTGCTGCGGGACACGTCGCACCCGTTGACCATCACCACCAAGTCCGACCGCGTCGTGCGCGATCTGGATCTTCTTTCGGCGATGGCCGCCGACGGTCTGGCGGCGGTGTGCATGTCGATCACCTCGCTCGATCGCCGGATCGCATCCACCATCGAGCCGCGAGCCCCGACGCCCGAACGCCGCCTTGCCGCGGTACGCACGCTCGCCGATGCAGGCGTTCCCGTCTATGTCGCGATCGCGCCGGTCATCCCGGCGATCACCGATCACGAGATCGAACATCTGGTCGAACGCGCGGCACAAGCCGGCGCGCGCGCGGCGTTCTTCATTCCGGTGCGCCTGCCGTTCGAAGTCGCACCGCTGTTCCGCGCATGGCTGGACGAGCATTTTCCCGATCGCGCGGCCAAGGTGATGGCGACGATCCGTTCGATCCGCGAAGGGCGCGACAACGATCCGGGTTTCTTCACGCGCATGCGGGGCAGCGGCCCGTGGGCCGACCTGCTGCGCACCCGCTTTCAGATCGCGTGCCGCAAGCACGGCCTGAATCGCGAGCGGATCGTTCTGCGCAGCGACCTGTTTCGCCCGCCGGCCGGGCCGCAGGGGGAATTGTTCTGAACCCGGCCGGCACGAAATCGTTGATGCGCGCGAAGGAGCCGATCATGCCAGACGAGAAAAATCGCGATCCCGTCACCGAGGAATCGGGCGCGGGCTATGGCAACAACAGCCAGACCGACGAGACCAGTGTTCCCGGAGGCGAAAGCGCGGATGAGGTGGAGGCGGACCCGGAGGCGCAATGACGCCCAACCGCCTCACACTGCGGTAAGCTGGAACGTCTTGTAACGATCGCGCAGGACCGTCTTCAGCAGCTTGCCGGTGGCGGTGTGCGGCAGTTCGTCGACGAATTCGATCGCGTCGGGCAGCCACCATTTGGCGACGTGCTGCGCCAGATGATCCGTGATTTGGGCGGGCGTGACGGGGGCGCCGGGCTTGCGCACGACCAGCAGCAATGGCCGTTCGTCCCAGCGCGGATGCGGTACGCCGATCGCGGCGGCCTCGGCGACGCCGGGGCAGCCGATCGCAGCGTTTTCCAGTTCGACCGAGCTGATCCATTCGCCGCCGGACTTGATGACGTCCTTCGCCCGGTCGGTGATCTGCATGGTGCCGTCGGGATGCAGCGCCGCGACGTCCCCGGTGTCGAACCAGCCGTCGCCATCCACCGCATCCTCGGGCGCCTGGAAGTATCGTTGGACGATCCACGGCCCGCGACATTGCAGCCGCCCGGTGGAGATGCCATCGCGCGGCAGGACAATGTCGCTATCGTCGACGATGCGCAACTCGACGCCGAACGGCACCCGCCCCTGCATCACCACCTGGTCCAGCTGCTGCTCCTGGGTCAGATCGTCCCAGTCGTGGCTGCGCACGCCCATCGTTCCGATCGGCGACGTCTCCGTCATCCCCCAGGCGTGATTGACGTGGATCCCCATCGCCATCATCCGCGCGATCATCGCGCGCGGCGCGGCCGATCCACCGATCGTGACCAATTGCAGATGCTCGGGCCGCTCTCCGGTGGCGTCGATGTGCGCGAACATGCCCAGCCACACGGTGGGAACACCCGCGGAATGCGTCACCTTCTCGCGGTTCATCAAGCCACATAGCACCGCCGGATCGTTGACCGCGCTGTAGACCACTTTCAGCCCGACCGCCGCCGATGCGAACGGCAGGCCCCAGGCGGCGGCGTGGAACATCGGCACGATCGGCAACACCACGGAGCGCGACGAAAGATCGAACACCGCCGGCTGCAATTCCGCCAGCGCGTGGATCACGGTAGAGCGGTGGGTGTACAGCACGCCTTTCGGATTGCCGGTCGTACCGCTGGTGTAGCACAGCATGCAGGGATCGCGCTCCGGCCCCTCGACCCATCGGTAATTGCCGTCCTGCGCATCGATCAGCGCGCGCAGCCCATCCGGGCCATCGCCGTCCATCGCGACATAATGGCGGACCGTCGTCCACCGATCGCGCAACCGGTCGACGATCGGCTGGAACGCACGATCGTAGAACAGCACCGCGTCTTCGGCGTGATTGGCGATATAGACGAGCTGTTCGTCGAACAGCCGCGGATTGATGGTGTGGATCACCCCGCCCATGCCGATCGCACCATACCACGTCGCGAGGTGGTGCGCGTGGTTCATCGCGAGCGTCGCGATTCGATCGCCGGGCTTGCAGCCCATCGCCTCAAGCGCCTGTGCGATCCGGCGCGCGTCGCCGGCGATGCCGGACCAGTCGCTGCGCGTCTCGCTGCCGTCGGCCCAGCGCGTGACGATCTCCCGGCGTCCGTGTTCGCGCTCGGCATGGTCGATCAGCCGCGGCACCCGAAGCTCGAAATCCTGCATTCCACCCAGCACGCGCACTCTCCCGATCGTCAGCCGACCAGCGCCAGCCTCGTCTCGGAGGTCTTGAGCGCGACGGACGCGACACCGTGCAACGCTTCCATCCGGCCCGCAAGTTCCGCGTCGAGCAGGAAATCGCGGCCAAGCAGCACGCGCGCTTCCTCGCCGCTGGCCAAGCGCACGACCGCGCGCACTTCGCCGCGCGCACCGCGATGATCGGCGAGCAGGGCACCGAGCGCGCCGAACGCCGCGGCATCGTCGACCGTCACTTCGATGACGAAGCGGGCGGTGGAGGCCAGCGCCTCGAACGGCTGGATACGCTTCACCGTGACGCGCGGCGCGTCTTCGCCGGGGCGACGATCCAGCTCCACCGTCGCCAGGCCGCAACCGCCGGCGCGTGCCGCTTCCTCAAGGTCCTTGGCGACGGCATCGTCGAAGCAGGTCGCGACGAACTGGCCGCTGGCGTCGGACAATTGCGCCATCATGTAGCGCTTGCCCCGTGCCGAGGTCCGCCACCGCGCATCTTCGACCAGCACGGCCATCGTCGCGCCCGCGCGGGTGCCGTCGTCAGGAATCGCCAGTTCGGTGAGCGCGGCAAAGGCGCGGGCGCCGTGCATCCGGGCAAGATGCGCGTGGCGATCGACGGGGTGCGAGGAGAAATAGAAGCCGTAAGCCTCTTTCTCCTGCTCCATCCGCTGGCTGAGCGACCAGTTCGCCTGTGGCAGCGTGATCGCGTCACCCGCGGGCTCCGCTTCGCCGAACAGGCCGCCCTGCCCGCTCGTCTTCGCTTCATGGGTGCGCGCGGCGACCGCCAGCATCGTCTCGGCCGCGGCATGGATGCCGGCGCGATTGGGGTGGAGCGCATCGAAGGCACCGGCCGCGGCCAGCGTTTCCAGCTGGCGCTTGTTCAGCAAGCGCGGGTCGACGCGCTTGGCGATATCGTCCAGGCTCTTGAAATCGCCGGCGTTCCGCTCCTCGACCAGCCGCTCCATCGCGCCCTCGCCGACCGATTTCAGCGCGCCCAGCGCATAGCGGACGGCGAGGCCATCGGGCGTTACGTCGACGTCGAAATCGGGCTGGCTGGCGTTGACGCATGGCTGCAGCACGCGCACGCCCATGCGGCGTGCATCCTCGACGAAAATGCCGAGCTTGTCGGTCAGCGCCATGTCGTAACACATGGAAGCCGCGAAGAATTCGTGCGGGTGGTGCGTCTTCAACCATGCCGTCTGATAGGCCAGCAGGGCATAGGCAGCCGCGTGGCTCTTGTTGAAGCCATAGCCGGCGAATTTGTCGATCAAGTCGAACAAGGCATTGGCTTCGGGCGCTTTTATGCCGTTGACCGTCAGGCACCCCTCGACGAAGCCGGCGCGCTGGGCGTCCATCTCCGCCTTGATCTTCTTGCCCATCGCGCGGCGCAGCATGTCGGCGCCGCCCAGCGAATAGCCCGCAAGCACCTGCGCGGCCTGCATCACCTGTTCCTGATAGACGAAGATGCCGTAGGTCTCCGCCAGGATCGGTTCGAGCAGATGATGAGGATACGCAATGGCTTCCGCACCGTTCTTGCGACGGCCGAAGCTGGGGATATTGTCCATCGGGCCCGGCCGGTACAACGACACCAGCGCGATGATGTCGCCGAAGTTGGACGGCTTCACCGCCGACAGCGTACGCCGCATCCCTTCGGATTCCAGCTGGAACACGCCCACCGTCTCGCCGCGCTTCAACAGATCGTAGACCGCGGCATCGTCCCATTCCAACGCGTCGAGATCGACCGAAGTCCCGCGTTTCTGGAGCAATTGTACCGCTTTTTTCAGGACGGAGAGTGTTTTCAGCCCCAAAAAGTCGAATTTCACCAGCCCTGCACCCTCGACATATTTCATGTCGAACTGGGTGACCGGCATGTCGGAGCGCGGGTCACGGTACAGCGGGACCAATTGGGCGAGCGGCCGATCGCCGATGACGACTCCGGCGGCGTGGGTGGAGGAATGCCGCGGCAGGCCCTCCAGCTTGCTCGCCAGATCCCACAGATGGCGGATCTGGTTGTCGTTCGAATATTCCTTCGCGATCTCGGGCACGCCGTTCAGCGCGCGCTTCAGGTCCCAGGGATCGGTGGGATGGTTGGGCACCAGCTTGGCCAGCCGATCGACCTGACCATAGCTCATCTGAAGGACGCGGCCGGTATCCTTCAGGACGGCGCGCGCCTTCAGCTTTCCGAAGGTGATGATCTGCGCGACCTGATCGCGGCCGTATTTCTCCTGCACGTAGCGGATGACTTCACCGCGCCGGGTTTCGCAGAAATCGATGTCGAAATCGGGCATCGACACGCGTTCCGGGTTCAGGAAGCGTTCGAACAGCAGTCCGAGCTTGAGGGGATCGAGATCGGTGATGGTCAACGCCCAGGCGACGACCGAGCCGGCGCCCGATCCGCGGCCGGGGCCGACCGGGATGTCGTGATCCTTGGCCCATTTGATGAAATCGGCGACGATCAGGAAATAGCCGGGAAAGCCCATCTGGACGATCACGTCGACTTCGAACGCCAGCCGTGCGCGGTAGACGTCGCGCCAGCCGGGCTCGCCCTCGCCGTGCAGGCGGGTGATCCGTTCGAGGCGGACTTCCAGCCCGGCGGCGGCATCGCGGCGCAGCATGTCCGCCTCGCCTGCCAGATCGCCGGCCAGCGTCGGCAGGATCGGCTTGCGGTTGGGCGCGGCGACGGCGCAGCGTTGCGCGACGACCAACGTGTTCTCGATCGCTTCGGGCAGATCGGCGAACAGATCGCGCATCGTGTCGGCGGATTTCAGCCACGCCTCCGGGCAGCTGCGCGGGCGATCCTCCGTCTCGATGTAGCTGGCGCTGGCGATGCACAGCATGGCGTCGTGCGCCGCGCCGAAATCGCTGTCGGCGAAACAACACGGGTTGGTCGCGACCAGCGGCAGATCGCGCGCATAGGCCAGATCGATCAGCGCGTCCTCCGCCGCCGTTTCCGTCGCGTCGCCGCGCCGCGCCAGTTCGATGTAGATGCGATCGCCGAACAGCCCCTGCAATCGATCGGCATAGGACGATGCGTGCGCCGGCTGGCCTTCCGCGAACAACCGCGCCAGCGCGCCTTCGCCGCCGGCGGTCAGCGCGATCAGGCCGGCCGAATGCCGCGCGAGATCGGCGAACGTGACGTGCGCGGGCTGATCGATCGGGCGATCGAGGTGCGCCATCGACACCAAGGCACACAGATTGGTGTAGCCGTCCTCATCCTGTGCATACAACGCCAGCCAGTCGAGCGGCACCGCGACGCCTTCGGGCATGTCCGGCCGCGCGACGCCCAGCATGGTGCCGATGATCGGCTGCACCCCACCCTTCTTCGCGGCGTCCGAGAAGGGCATTGCGGCATACAGGCCGTTGCGGTCGGTAAGCGCGGCGGCGGGAAAGCCCAGGCGCGCGGCGTGGGTGGCGATCGCCTTTGGCTCCAGCGCACCGTCGAGCATGGTGTAGCAGGAGAAGATACGAAGCGGCACGAACCCTGAATGCATCGCGGCACGCTAAGGCGGCGGCGGCGATTCGACCAGCGATGTTGCGACGACCCGCATCAGCGATGGGCCATCCCCAGGCGCCGGCCCTTACAGCCGGCCCTTACAACAGCGCTTCGATATCCGCGGCAAGCGCCTCCGGCTTGGTCGTGGGGGCATAGCGATCGACCACCTCGCCGGCGCGATCGACGAGGAATTTGGTGAAGTTCCACTTGATCGCCTTCGACCCCAGCACGCCTGGCGCATCGGCCTTCAGCCGTTCGAACAGCGGATCGGCGTTCGCGCCGTTGACGTCGACCTTGGCCATGACGGGGAACGTCACGTCATAGGTCAGCGTGCAGAAATTGGCGATTTCGGCGGCGTCGCCGGGTTCCTGTGCGCCGAACTGGTTGCAGGGAAAGGCCAGCACTTCGAACCCGCGCGCGCCATAGGTGCGGTGCAGCGCCTCCAGCCCTCCATATTGCGGGGTGAAGCCGCATTTCGATGCGGTGTTGACGATCAGCAGCACCTTGCCGGCATGCTCCGCGAGCGGCACGGGCGTGCCATCGGCGGCGCGTACCGTGAAATCGGTGATCGCGGTCATGCTGGGTCCCCATGCCGGCCGAGCAGGAAGCGCAGGTTCTGCCGCACGCCGGGCCATTCGCGGTCGAGGATGCTGTAGACGATCGTATCGCGCAAGCGCCCGTCGGCCATCTGCTGATGCCCGCGCAAGATACCGTCGCGTCGGGCGCCGAGCCGCTCGATCGCTGCCTGGCTGCGCAGGTTCAGCGCATCGGTGCGAATCTGGACGCATTGGCAATCCAGCGCCTCGAAGGCGTGGGTCAGCAGCATCAGCTTGGCTTGCGTGTTCACGCCGGTGCGCTGGACGGCGCGGGCGTAGAAGGTGCCGCCGATTTCCAGCCGCCGGTGCCGTTGCGCCATGCGCATGAACCGCGTCGTGCCGACGACTTCGCCCGCTGCATCGAGCACGGCAAACGGCATCGCCCGCCCGAAATCCCGCTCCGCGAGCGCCGCCGCGAACCATCGCTCCGGCGCCTTCATCAGCGCGACATTGGCGTAGAACGTGTCCCACAGATCGCCCGCCGCGGCGACGCGGGTCAGGGCATCCCGATCGGACGGCTCGAGCGGCCGGAGCGTGACGTACCGCCCCGTCAGGATCGGTGCGGCGCGCCAGTCGGTCACGCCAACGTGCCCTCGTGCAGGCGCACCACGCGGTCCATGCGGGCGGCGAGGCGTTCGTTATGGGTGGCGACGAGGGCGGCGGAGCCCTCTTCGCGGACCAGGCGAAGGAATTCACCCAGCACGATGGTGGCGGTGTGTTCGTCGAGATTGCCGGTGGGTTCGTCGGCGAGCACCAGCGCGGGGCGATTGGCGAGCGCGCGGGCAACGGCGACGCGTTGCTGCTCGCCGCCCGACAATTGGCTGGGGCGGTGGGTCAGGCGGTGGCCGAGGCCCAGCGCGGTCAGCAGGCTTTGCGCGCGGGCCAGCGCGGTGTCGCGATCGGCGCCGTGGATCAGTTGCGGGAGGACGACGTTTTCGACCGCCGTGAAATCGGCCAGCAGATGGTGGAATTGATAGACGAAGCCGAGCTGGTCGCGGCGCACCAATGTGCGGCCATGCGCGTCGAGCGTGGCGGCTTCCTTGCCCGCGATGCGGATCGAACCGGAAAAGCCGCCTTCCAGCAGCCCGACGGCTTGCAGCAACGTGGACTTGCCCGAGCCCGAGGGGCCGAGCAGCGCGACGATCTCTCCGGGTGCCACCGACAGATCGACGCGGCGCAGGACATCGATCGTCTGGCCGCCCTGCGTGAAGCTGCGCGCGAGGCCGGTGGTGGCAAGGATGGCCGGTGCACTCCCATCGACGTGGGTCGCGGCAAAGCCGCGCCGCCCGTGCGGCATGTGGCGCGGCGCGTTCGCGTCCTCACTCATACCGCAGCACCTGCACCGGATCAGTACTCGCCGCTTTCCACGCGGGATAGATCGTCGCGAGGAAGGTGAAGACCAGCGCGATCAGGACGATGGCGACGATTTCCTTAGGATCGGGCTTCGACGGCAGTTCGGTGAGATAGCGGATGGAAGGATCCCAGAGGTTCTGGCCGGTGACGAGCTGGACGAAGTTCACCACCGCCTGCCGGAAGAACAGGAACACCGCGCCCAGGATCAGCCCGGCGGCGATGCCCAGCACCCCGATGGTGGAGCCCACGGTGATGAATATCCGCATCATCGCCCCGCGCGTGGCGCCCATCGTGCGCAGGATGGCGATATCGCGAGTCTTGGAGCGGACCAGCATGATGAGGGAGGAGGCGATGTTGAAGGCGGCGACCAGGATGATGATGCACAGCACGGTGAACATCGCCACGCGTTCCACCGCCAGCGCTTCGAACAATTGCGCGTTCATCGTGCGCCAGTCCTGCACCACTGCCCGGTCGCCGACCTTGGCGGCGAGCGGCGCCAGGATCGGGCCGACGCGGTCGGCGTCGACGGTCTGCACCTCCACCATGCCGGCGGCGTCGCCCATCAGCAGCAGCGTCTGCGCGTCCTGGATCGGCATGATGATATACGCTTTGTCGTAATCGTAGACTCCGATCTCGAAGATCGCGGCGACGGTGTAGTTGACGATGCGCGGCACGGTGCCGAACGGCGTCGTCTGCCCCTGAGGACTGATGAGCGAGATGTCGCTGCCGACCTGCGCGCCGAGTGCTTCGGCCAGGCGGCTGCCGATGGCGATACGCCCGCTGCCCGCGGTAATGCTGGACAGGCTGCCCATCACCACCTTGTCGCCGATCGCGCTGTTGCCGCGGATGTCGGCGACGCGCATGCCGCGGACCAGCACGCCTTCGACGCGGCCGTTGTAGCTGGACATCAAGGGCTGTTCGATCAGCGGAACGGCGGCGGTGACGCCGGGTGTCGCCTTTGCCTGCGCCACGATATCGCGCCAATCGGGCAGGCGGCCGCCGATACCCTGCACCACGGCATGGCCGTTCAGGCCGACGATCTTGTCGAACAATTCGGCGCGAAAGCCGTTCATGACGCTCATCACGATGACGAGCGCGGCGACGCCCAGCATGACCGCCCCCAGGCTGAAACCGGCGACGAGCAGGATGAACGCCTCGCCCTTGCCGGGCAACAGATAGCGCCGGGCGATCATGCGTTCGTAGCGGGACAGGATCATGGCATGCGCTCTAGGATGTGCGACGTGGCGAGGCAACCGATGCGCGATTGTTGCGCATCCGCCACAGACCACGACCAATCGTCTCCCCTATGTCACGGGAAGGATGACAAAGCCGCGACTCGCGCCTAGCAAATCATCACTGGCACACAGGCAATGGCCGTGGTTCGGGGACAGTCTTCAGCCCCGCTCGTAAAGAGCGCGCGGGCGGGGACAAACAAAGGGGGCTGACGAGCGATCGTCACGCAGGCGCCCGGATCGGCAACGGTCCGGGCGTTTGCCGTTGTGGCGCGGCGTTGCTTGGGCACAAAAAGGCGCGGCCGGCCGGAACGACTGGCTGGAGCGGGGGCCGCATCGAACATTCACCCGAAATGAACCTTTATGGTCGAAGGGGAGGGAGAGTCGGGATCCTTTGCTATAATGGATCACGCTGGTCTTGGTTCGGGGTCGTTGAGCATGGCAAGTTATCGCGGCATGGACGTGCCCGCCGACGTGTGCGGCCTGTTGCCGTTCATGCCGGTCGTCGACGATTGTCGTGAGGCGTTGCTGATCCTGAGCCAGCAATGGGACCTGCTGGACGTCTTGAGCCGGGTCATCGACACCGGCACCGAAGTGAATCGCACCCGCACCGATTTTCGTGCGCTCAACGCGGCCCTGATCGCGGCAATGGCATCCGAATCGCTGAAGAAGGTCGCCACCTCGATGGCGGCCAAGGCGCAGGTGACCGTCGACATCGTCGTCCGCAATCTGTTCGAGCGCACCGCCGACATCGGCTTCCTGGCGACCGACGACGACCTGCGCGGGCTGCTGAAGGGCGATGGGCCGTCCGCGGATGCCATCGCACGCCGGCTGATCGAATATCGCGACAAATATTCGGTCTATGAAAACGTCGTGCTCATGGACGCCGCCGGCGTGCCGCGCGCGCAGGCGGGACAGGCGATCCTGCCCGACACGTGCCGCGACCCGTTCGTGCAGGCCGCGCTGTCGACGCGCGAAGCCTATGTCGAGACGTTCGCGCCGTCGGACCTGGTGCACGGGGACGAGCGGGCGCTGATCTATTCGTATCGGGTGGGTGCGACGAGCGCGCCGGAATCGCGGCCATTGGGCGTGCTGGCCTTGGTGTTCCGCTTTGCCGACGAGATGGCGGGGGCGTTCGACAAGCTGCTGCGCACCGACGACTGGACCGTGCTGACGCTGCTCGACAAGGACGGCAGGGTGCTCGCGTCCAGCGATCCGGCGCAGGTGGCGACGTCTGCGGTGCTGACCGTCGATCCCGCGGCGGCGCACCAGATCGTGCGCCATGCCGGCCGGCGCTATATCGCCGTGTCGCGTGGCACGAAGGGGTATCAGGGCTATTTCGGGCTGGGCTGGCGCGGGTGCGCGCTGGTGCCGCTGGACGCCGCCTTCGCGCGGGAGGACGAGGCAAGCGCGCTGGACCTGTCCGAAGCGCGATACCGGGCGATCGCGCGCAACGCGCGGCTGTTCGCGCCCGCAATACGCGACATCCCCCGCCGTGCCGACGCGATCCAGACCGAATTGAACCGCACCGTATGGAACGGCAATCTCGCCATGCCCGGCGAAGGCGCAGGCGACGAGACGATCGGCGGCGGCCGGGGTCAGGCGAGCGCGCGACAGACGCTGCTGAGCGAGATCAGCGGGACGGGCAGCCGCACGCGGCAGGTGTTCGCCGATGCCGCCGCGACCCTGAACCGCACCGCCGTCAGCGCGATCCTGAGCGATTGCGAATTCTCGGCCGCGCTCGCGGTCGATATCATGGACCGCAATCTGTACGAACGGGCTAACGACTGCCGCTGGTGGGCGTTGACGACCAGCTTTCGGCAGCTGCTGGCCAACCCGTCACCGACCGACGCGGACCGCGCCGAGATGACGCGCATCCTGCACCACATCAACGACCTGTACACCGTCTACACCAACCTGATCCTGTTCGACGCAAGCGGCCAGATCCAGGCGGTGTCGCACCGCGATGCCGGCGATCTGGTCGGCACGGTCCTGCCCGCCGATCTGGTCCGCCGCTTCACCGCGCGGGCGAGCAGCGCCTTCTACGGGGTGTCGGATTTCGCGACCACGCCGTTATACGACGGGCGTCCGACCTATATCTATGGCGCCCCCGTACAGGCGATGGACGACAGCGGCCGCATCGTCGGCGGAATCGCGATCGTGTTCGATGCGGAGCCGCAGTTTCGCGCGATGCTGGCCGATGCGGGACCGGGCGGGCCGGACCCGTCGTCCCCCGATGCGGCGCGGTCGCTGTTCGTCGACGCGCAGGGCCGGATCGTCGCCAGCACGTCCGCCGCCGACGTCGTCGGCAGCCAGATGGTACTGCCGCCCGACCTGCTGCAGGCGGCGAGCGGGGGCGCGCTTCACCGGGTCTGGCCGCATGACGGCACGCTCTATGCCATCGCCGCCTGCCGCAGCGCCGGCTACCGCGAGTTCAAGGGGCCGGACGACGCGTATCGCAACACGATCTATGCCGTCTGCCAGTTGAAGCTGGGCCCCGACGACGCGCAGGGGGGCGTCGTGAACGCGCCGCCAGTGTCGGTCGCATCGCCGACCCGCAGGATCGCGGCCCGCGCGCGCCAGGTGGCGACGTTCATGCTCGGCGCGCGCTGGCTGGCGTTCGAGCGCGCCGACGTGATCGAGGCCACCACGTTCGACCGGATCGCGCCTGTCCCCCACGCCGCCCGCGGCGTCGCCGGTTATGCCGAATATGACGGCAAGAGCATCTTCGTGCTTGACCCGCGCACGCTGTTCGACCCCGGTTTCGCCGCGGGTGCGCAGCGGTATGTCGGGGCCGATGCGACCATCGTGGTGTTTCGCACCAGCGACGGCCAGCGATACGGGCTGAGCGTCGACGGGCTCGGCGAAGTGCTGACCACCGACGCGGACCGCGCGATGGAGACCGGCATCGATCATCCCGGCGACGTGGTGAAGGCGGTGACGTCGGCGGGTGGCGGCGATTGTGCGCCGATGGTGTTGCTGCTGGACGCCGATCGTCTCGTCGCAGCGCTGGCCAGCACGCGGGCGCGCACGTCGTCCGCAGTCGCCGAGCCGGATCAGGCGGTGGCGCCGCGCCAGCGCGCGATGTGATCGGCCAGCGCCGCGGCATCCAGCGGCCCTGCGCACAGGAACCCCTGATACGCGTCGCAGCCTTCGGCGGCCAGCAGATCGCGCTCCGTCTCCGTCTCCACCCCTTCGGCGATCACCGATAGCCCCAACGCGTCGGCCATCGCGACGATGCCGCGCACGATCGCGCGGTCGCGGTCGGAGCCGACGACGCCCCGTGCCAGCGAACGATCGATCTTCAGCGTGTCGAGCGGCAGCGCCTTGAGATAGGCGAAGCTGGCATAGCCCGTGCCGAAATCGTCGATTGCGATGCGGATGCCGTGCGCCTGCAAGGATGCCAACGCGACCGCGGCCGCATCCAGATCGGCGATCAGCGCGGTTTCCGTGATCTCCACCGTCAACCGTCCGGGCGCGAAGCCGCTGTTGCCGACCCGCTCCAGCAAGGTTTCGGCAAAGCCGGTGCGGCCGACATCCGCGGCGGTCACGTTCAGCGACAGCGACACCCCGGCCAGCGTAGCGGGCCACGCGGCGGCACCGGCCAGCGCGATCGTCTGGATCTGATCCGACAGCGCCAGCCCCAGATCGGCGCGATCGGCGGCGGCGAACAGCGTATCGGCGCCCAGGCTGCCCAATTGCGGATGATCCCAGCGCGCCAGCGCCTCCACCCCGGTGATCGCGCCGTCGCTCAGGCGTACTTGCGGCTGGAACAGCACGGCGATCTCGCCACGCTCGATCGCGCGGTGCAGATCGACGGCCAGCGTCGCGATCGGCGCTGCGCCTTCGGGGCGAGCGAGCCGCATCGTCGCGCCGTCGCTGGCCTGCACCGCGCTCAGCGCGTTGATCGCGCGGCGCAACAGCGCGCCAGCGTCCTCTCCCTCCTCGCGTTCGGCCACCGCGAAGCGCGCGCCGATGACGGCCGCGATCTCGCCCAGCGGCAGCGGACGCGCCAGCGCGGCATCCATCAGCGCCGCTGCACGCGCTGCACCGGCCGGATCCGCGGCGGCGGCGATCAGGAA
>DASTLZ010000201.1:0-2123 GCA_035714425.1 Sphingomonas sp. | reverse complement strand
CGAAGTAAAGATCCGTGCCGGCGCGAAATGCCTCCGGTCCCAGGATTGTCGCCAGCATCCGGATGATCTCGGCGCCCTTGTTGTAGATCGTGGCGGTGTAGAAATTCGAGATTTCGATGTAGCTTTCAGGCCGGATCGGATGTGCCAGCGGCCCCGCGTCTTCCGGGAATTGTGCCGCGCGCAGTGTCCGCACATCCTCGATCCGCTTGACCGCGGCCGACCCCTGGTCCGCCGAAAAACACTGGTCGCGGTAGACGGTGAAGCCTTCCTTCAGCGATAGCTGAAACCAGTCGCGGCAGGTCACCCGGTTGCCCGACCAATTGTGAAAATATTCGTGCGCTACGACGGCGGCGATCGCATCATAGTCGTAATCGGTCGCAGTGTCGGGATCCGCCAGGATGTAGCGGCTGTTGAAAATGTTCAGCCCTTTATTTTCCATCGCACCGAAATTGAAATCGTCGACCGCAACGATGTTGAACACATCAAGATCGTATTCGCGGCCATAGACGCGCTCGTCCCAGGCCATCGAGGTTTGCAAAGCATCGAGCGCATGCTGCGTTTTGGCGAGATCGGGCTCGCGCACCCAGATGCCGAGCTGAACCTGTCGCCCGGACTGGGTCGTGAAGGTTGCGCGGTTGGCGACGAGGTCGCCTGCGACCAGGGCGAACAGATAGGACGGCTTTGGATAGGGATCGTGCCACTCGGCCCAGTGGCGACCGCCCTCAAGGTCGCCCTCGCCGACCGGGTCCCCGTTCGACAGCAATATCGGATAGCGCACTTTGTCTGCCGCCATCCGCACCTTGTACCGGCTGAGCACGTCGGGGCGGTCGGGGAAGAAGGTGATGCGCCGAAAGCCTTCGGCCTCGCACTGCGTGCACAGATTGCCGCCGCTCGCATAGAGACCCATCAATTGCGTGTTGCGGTCGGGGGCGAGCTCGACCTGGGTTTCCACCACATGCGCGTCGCCGGAAAGCGGGATGACAAGTGCGTCGTCGTCCATCCGCCAGTCGTTGACCGCGACACCGTCGACAGTGACCGAGAGCGGCCGCTGTCCCCCTCCGTCTAGCCGCAGCGCGCGATCATGCGTGCCGTTGCGTTGGACGGAGAGCGTGGCGCGAACGCGCGTGGTGGCTGCGTCTAGATCGAAATCCAGCGCGATGTCGGGAACGGTCCAGTCGGGCGCCTGATAGGCGTCACGGTGATGGACATGGGGTAAACCGGCGGCGTTCTGAACATCTAACATGGCGTGCCAACTCCTATCGTACCGCGCTGGTGCCGTGCTAGCGCGAAATCGACACACGGGACGGATGGAAGTGGACGATGAAGCTATGGTTTGCGGCATTCGCGTTGTTGACGGTCGCCGCCGGCGAACCGGCTGTGCTGCCCGACGACCAGGCGGCGATGAAGGCGCACGTCATGTTCCTTGCCTCCGATGCGATGCGGGGACGCGATACCGGCAGCCCTGAATTCGACATCGCCGCCGAATATGTCGCGGCGCAGTTCTTTGCGGCCGGACTTAAGCCGGCGGGAGACAAGAACGGCTATCTTCAGCGCGTGCCCCTGGTGGGCTATCACGCCGCCGACCGTGGCGATTTCGTGGTGACGGGCAAGTCGCCCGCACCGCTGGTGTTCGGCACGGATTACATCCCCGGCGCAGACCCGAGCGCGGCCGCCACCAGCGCCAATGCGGGCGTCGTCCTGGTCGGACAGGGCATCGTCGCCAAGCAATATGGCCGCGACGATTACCGCGGTGCCGATGTCCGTGGAAAAATCGTCGCTTTTTTCGGAGGCGCGCCCAAATCCTTCTCACCCGAGGAGCGTGCGCATTTCTCGAACGAGGCGACCAAGGCACGGCTTGCCGCCGATCGCGGCGCCATCGGCTATCTGATCGTCGACCGTTTCGGCTTCGAGCGTGAAGCCAAAGCGTATGATCGGCGGCGCGTGGCGTGGGTGGGCAGCGACGGCAAGGGTTTCCGACCCGGCGCGCCAAAGCTCGGCGTGCTCAGCGAAACCGGCGCCGATAAATTGTTCCGGGCGGCGGGTCCGCGCTGGATCGATGCCGCGCGCCGTGGAGAAACCGGTTCTAAAGGCACCCCGGTAATTGCGCCCGCGACGCTGGCGAT
>DASTLZ010000200.1:0-5373 GCA_035714425.1 Sphingomonas sp. | reverse complement strand
CCGACATAATAAAATCCCAGTTCCTCGAACAACGTGCCGCCCATCGTCATCCCGCGCGCGAATTCGTCCGTCTTGCGGGCGGCGGAATGCAGCGGGCGGGGCAGCTTGCGCGCGAACCGCTTCATCAGCTCGCGCAGCCCCAGGAATTCGCGGCTCGACACCATGCGGCTGAGATAGGCGCTGAGCCCCCCCACCGGCGGCGCGATCGACATGTCGTTGTCGTTCAGGATCACGACCAGCCGGTTGCCCGCGGCCTCGGCATTGTTCATCGCTTCATACGCCATGCCCGCCGACATCGCCCCGTCGCCGATCACTGCGATCCCCTTTGCCCGGGCGCCCTGAAGCTTGCTGGCGGTCGCAAAGCCCAGCGCGGCGGAAATCGAGGTCGAAGAATGCGCCGCGCCGAACGGGTCGTATTCGCTTTCGCTGCGCTTGGTGAAGCCGCTCAGCCCGCCACCGGTGCGCAAAGTGCGGATGCGGTCGCGCCGCCCGGTCAGGATCTTGTGCGGATAGCATTGGTGGCCGACGTCCCACACCAATTTGTCGGCCGGCGTGTCGAACACATAATGGATCGCGACGGTCAGCTCGACGACACCCAGGCCGGAGCCCAGATGCCCGCCCGTCGTCCCGACCGCGGAAATCGTCTCCGCACGCAATTCGTCGGCCAGCTGGCGCAGCTGTTCGGGGGCGAGCAGGCGAAGGTCGGCGGGGGTGGCGACGGCGTCGAGAAGCGGCGTTGCGGGAACATGGGTCATCCCGATTTATCTAGCGTAGCCAGCGCAAGGTGTCGATTGCCACCACTCCGCTCTGCCAGTCGCCCCCTTGACCCGCCGATGCCGCAGCCGCCAAGCTGCGCGGCGATGATCCATCTGCGCTGGGCCACGCTCGACGATATCCCTGCGATCGGCGCCTTGATGACCCGCGCGATCGATACGTTGCAGGCCGACATGCTGACGCCGGCACAGGTCGCCGCCAGCCACAAGGTGATGGGGCTGGACCGGCAGTTGCTGATCGACGGCACCTATCTGCTGGCCGAGGAGGGCGTACCGGGTGAGAGCTCGCGGCTGGCGGGCTGCGGTGGCTGGAGCGCGCGCGCGACGTTGTTCGGCGGCGATGCCGGCGTCGTGCCCCGCGACGCCCGCATGCTCGATCCCGCGCGCGATCCGGCGCGTATCCGGGCGATGTACACCGATCCCGGTTGCGTCCGCCGCGGCATCGGCCGTGCCGTGCTCGCCGCCTGCGAAGCCGCCGCGCGCGCCGCAGGCTTCACGCGTGCGGAAATGATGGCCACGATGGCCGGCGTGCGGCTGTACCGCGCCTGCGGCTATATCCGACTCGAATCGGTCCCGGCGCATGTCGACGGGATCGTCGTCCCGATGATCCGCATGGGCCGCAGCTTGGACTGAGGACGCGCGCTCACCCGCTGCTCAGCTTCATCACCACCAGTCCGCCGACGATCATCGTCGCCGCCACCACCCGCGCCACGCTGATTTCCTCGCCCAGCAAGGCGATGCCGGCGACGAAGGCGCCCACCGCGCCGATCCCCGTCCAGATGGTATAAGCGGTGCCCAGCGGCAGCGTGCGCATCGCTATGCTCAGCAAGCCGAAACTCGCGATCATCGCGCCGATCGTGACGACGCTGGGCCACAGCCGCGTGAACCCGTCGCTGCGCTTCATCGCGAACGCCCACACGACTTCCAGCAACCCCGCGATCGTCAGGATGATCCAGGCCATCGGAAAAAAAGCGCTGCCCAGCGTCCGCCGCGACTCAGCCGCGCGGCGCGATATACACGTGCGCGCGGGCATTCAACGCATGGCCCAGCGCGAGGCAGGCCACGCCCGCCACCGTCCACAACGTCTCGCGCGCGTCGCCGTGCGGCACGCTGAACGCCAGCGCCATCATGGTCAGCCCGCCGACACCGATCGCCAACGGCGCCAGCCGCCGATGCGCGCGCAAACCCCGGCCCAGCGCCACCGCACCCAGCCCGATGGCCAACACAAGACCGCCTTCGTGGATCAACGGACTGCCCACGATGTTGCCGACGGTCGACAATGCGGTCAGCAGGATCGTCGTCGCCACGCAATGCACGATGCACAGGCCCGAAACGCCGATCGCCAGCCGATCGAGCAAGGGGAATCGAGGACGGGGCGCAAACATCACCACGTATCTGCGCCATGCCGATCAAAGATACAAGATATCATCCGCATTTCCACTGCGATGACGTTGCGGGATGACGCGCCGTTGTAAAAAGCGTATGGATTGGCATGCTTCAGGTCAGCGCCGCCTTCCTTTCGCCTGCCCGTCCCCGCGCCGTCGCGCGATGGCTGATGATGGTGGCCGTCCTGATCGTCGCGATGGTCGTCGTCGGCGGGATCACCCGCCTGACCAATTCGGGGCTCTCGATCACGCAGTGGAAGCCGATCACCGGCATCGTCCCGCCGCTGAACGACGCGCAATGGCAGGCGGAATTCGCCGGCTACAAGCGGATTCCCGAATATAGCCGCTTCAATGCGAACATGGACCTGGCGGGGTTCAAGGCGATCTTTTTCTGGGAATATGTCCACCGTGCGCTTGGCCGCGTCATCGGTTTGGCCTTCGCTTTACCGCTGCTGTGGTTCGCGGTGCGGCGGCGCATTCCCGCGGGCTATACCCTGCGGTTGACGGCGCTGCTGGCGCTCGGCGCGTTTCAGGGGGCGATCGGCTGGTGGATGGTGGCCAGCGGCCTGTCGGTACGCACCGACGTCAGTCACATCCGGCTGGCGGTCCATCTGCTCACCGCGCTGACGATCCTGGCCGGGATCGTGTGGACCGCGCTCGATCTGCTGGCGCTGCACCGCAATCCGATGGCACAGCCGGCGCGGCTGCGCGGGATCGCGGTCGTGGCGATCGGCTTGCTGTTCCTGCAATTGCTGTACGGCGCGCTCACCGCCGGGCTGGACGCGGGCTTCGCATTCGCCAGCTGGCCGCTAATGGGCGACACGCTGTTCCCGGCCGGCGTGCCGATGGCCGATCCGGCCTGGACGAACGTCTTCGGCAATCCGGTCGTCGTGCAGTTCATCCACCGCTGGTTCGCTTTCGTCGCGGCCGCCGGCCTCGTCTGGCTCGCGATCCGGACGTGGCAAAGCGCACCGCGCACCGCGCTGATCGTCGTCGCACTGGCGGCGGCGCAGATACTGCTGGGCATCGCTACGCTCCTGTCCGGCGTGCAGATCGACCTCGCCGTCGCACATCAGGCCAACGCGGCGCTGCTCTTGATCGCCACCGTCTGCGCGGCGCATGCGCTGGGCGACCGGCGGGTCCGCTAAGCCGCTGTTTGAAACCGCGCAAAAGAGCGAGTTTTGGAGCGGGCCGGCACTGCAACACGCGCCACGGCGCGTTTTCAAACAGCCTCCGCGCTCTCGGTATCATGATACCCGTCGGCAAACCCGCGGTTTGCTTGACTTTTGCCGATGCTCCCGTCATTGGCGCATGCGTTCGCGCCGTCCGTGATGGGCGGCGCGCTTCGTTTCAGACACCGAAAGGTTCAGCCCCATGAAGGCGCTCATGAAGACCACCAAGTCGGCCAAGCCGCACGAGGTGGAGAAGAAATGGCATATCGTCGACGCCGACGGTCTGGTCGTCGGCCGTGCGGCCGTCGTCATCGCGAACATCCTGCGCGGCAAGCACAAGACGTCATTCACCCCGCACGTGGATTGCGGCGACAATGTCGTCGTCATCAATGCCGACAAGATCCGCTTCACCGGCAACAAGGCCGCCAAGAAGATCTATTACAAGCACACCGGCTATGCCGGCGGGATCAAGGGCATCACCGCTGCCAAGGTTCTGGAAGGCCGCTTCCCGGAGCGCGTTCTGGAAAAGGCCGTGGAACGGATGATCCCGCGTGGGCCGCTGGGCCGCGATCAGATGCGCAACCTGCGCATCTTCAAGGGCGCCGAGCATCCGCACACGGCGCAGAACCCCGAAGTCCTCGACATCGCGGGCATGAACCGCAAGAACAAGGTGGGCGCGTAACATGACCGACAACCGCCAGTCCCTGGCCGATCTCGCCGCGCTGACGCAACAGGCGCAGGCTCCGGCCGCTGCCCCCGCGGGCGCGTCTTCGGATGCGCAGGCCGAGGATTACATGGCCGGCCGTATCGAGGAGCCCAAGGCGCCGACGATGCCGCTGCGCGAACAGATCATCGACAAGCTGGGCCGCGCCTATGCCACCGGTCGCCGCAAGGATGCGGTCGCCCGCGTCTGGCTGAAGCCGGGCACCGGCAAGATCACGATCAACGGCCGCGATCAGGAAGTGTATTTCGCACGCCCGACGCTGCGTCTCGTCATCAACCAGGTGTTCGGCGTTGCCGAGCGCGAGGGCCAGTATGACGTGATCTGCACCGTCAAGGGTGGCGGATTGTCCGGTCAGGCCGGCGCGGTGAAGCACGGCATCAGCCAGGCGATCACCCGCTACGAACCGATCCTGCGCGCGCCCGTCAAGGCCGCCGGCTTCCTGACCCGCGACAGCCGCACGGTCGAGCGCAAGAAGTACGGCCGCGCCAAGGCACGCCGCAGCTTCCAGTTCTCGAAGCGCTGACCGCGTCAACCGCGACGACGAAGGGGCGGTCCGGCACATGCCGGGCCGCCCTTTTCGTGTCGGATTTACATCGACCGGTCGATCATCAGCGACGACAGGCCGGTGGTCGTGGCGTTCGCCGTGCGGCTGCCGCTCGCGCCATAAGGCGACGCCTGCACTTCGGACGTCTGGAGCGTCGACAGGAAATCGACCAGCGCCGACATCGAATCCGCACCCCCCGCGGGCGATCCGGGCGAGGGCAGCGACGCCAGCGCCTGAAGCCCGTAATCGACCGCGGTATTGTCGTTCATCGCATCGGCGTCGTCGTCGGCCGCCGCCGGCTGGCTGCCGGCGTTCAGCAAGCCGCCCAGTTGCTGCATGGCATCGGCGAACAGCGCCTTGATATCCGCCGCCTGGTCCTCGCTCAGCTTGCCGTCGCTGACCTGCTTGTCGATCAGATCGCCGATCTTGTCCTGGTTGGCCGCGCGGCGCGTCGGCGCCGACGCATCCATCGCCGCGCCGATGTCGTCGAGCGCGCCGGACACCGCGCCCTTGTCGCCCGCCTTCACGTTGCCGGATGCGATCGCCGCCGCCAGCTGCTGCTTGATCCGGTCGCTGGGCGACACGCCCATCCCGCTCGTTATCGCCGTCATCATGGCCTCCTCGTCGGAGGCGGTCGGCCCCCGTCGACACCGTGCGCCATGATGGTTAACCAAATGCTAACGCGGTTGTTTGGAAAGGCGGTGCCGGCACCGCGAACCCCAACGCCGCCGCTACATCGCCACCACCCGCGTGCCGATCCGCGCCGCTTCGTGCG
>DASTLZ010000199.1:0-3586 GCA_035714425.1 Sphingomonas sp. | reverse complement strand
CGAGCGACTCGCTGGGGTGGAACGGCGATGCGATGGAGGCGCAAGGGTTCGCCTATATGGCGGTGCGCACGCTCCAGGGGCGGCCAATCAGCTTCCCCGGCACCACCGGCGTGCCCGTGCCGTGCGTCGGCGGGACGATTTACCGCGCCTGACGAACGGGTTGCCGCTCGGTCTTCACAACGGGGTAGACGCACGGAATGTTAAGCCTAACCTGTGTATGGAGACGAACCGGGGAGGGGCCGTCACGATGGAATCCGATCTGCGCTATTATGTGCGCCGACTTGGCATGGAACGGGCCGCCGCCGAGCGGGCGCTGACCGCCGAGGCACGCGACCGCCGGCTGCGGCTGGTGGAAAGTTTCACGCGAAAGATCGCCGCGCTTCAGGCGTGAGCAGGATCAGCGCTTGCGCGTCAATTCGCGCATCGCATCGTCCAATCCGCTCAGCGTCAGCGGGTACATCCGGTCGGTCATCACCTCGCGCAGGATGCGGATCGACTGCGAATAGCCCCATTGCGCGTCCGGGATCGGGTTCAGCCACACCGCCGCCGGATAGGTATTGGTCAGCCGCTGCATCCAGGTGACGCCGGCTTCCTCGTTCATATGTTCGACGGACCCGCCGGGATGGGTAATCTCATACGGGCTCATCGACGCATCGCCGACGAACACCAGCTTGTAATCATGGCCGAATTTGTGGAGCACGTCCCATGTCGGCGTGCGATTGGCAAAGCGGCGCGTGTTGTCCTTCCACACGCCTTCGTACGGGCAATTGTGGAAGTAGAAGAATTCCAGGTTCTTGAATTCGCTGGTCGCCGCCGAAAACAATTCCTCGCAAAGCTTCACCCACGGATCCATCGATCCGCCGACGTCCAGGAACAGCAGCAGCTTGACCGCATTCTTGCGCTCCGGGCGCATCCTCACGTCCAGCCAGCCCTGGCGCGCGGTGCCGTCGATCGTGCCGTCGATATCCAGTTCGTCGGCGGCGCCTTCGCGCGCGAAACGGCGCAGGCGGCGCAGCGCAACCTTGATGTTGCGCGTGCCCAGTTCGCGGGTGTTGTCCAAGTTCCTGAATTCGCGCTGGTCCCATACCTTCAGGGCGCGTCCGTGATTCGATTCGCCCCCTATCTGCACGCCTTCGGGATTGTAGCCCGAATTGCCGTAAGGGCTCGTGCCGCCGGTGCCGATCCACTTGCTGCCGCCCTGATGGCGGTCATGCTGTTCGGCGAGCCGCTGTTTCAGCGTCTCCATGATCTCGTCCCATGACCCCAGCGATGCGATCGCCGCCATCTCGTCCGCCGTCAGATATTTCTGCGCGACCGCCTTCAGCCAATCTTCGGGTACGTCGGCATGCCCGCTGTCGAAGTCGCCGGCGACGCCGCGAAACACCTTGGCGAACACCTGGTCGAAGCGATCGAGCAGCCCTTCGTCCTTCACATAGGTCGCGCGGGCGAGGTAATAGAAATCCTCCGGCGTCCGCCGGATCACGTCGGCGTCCAGCGCTTCGAGCAGGATCAGATGCTCCTTCAGGCTGGCGGGAATGCCGGCGGCGCGCAGCGCGTCGAGGAAATCGAGGAACACCGCGCACCCTTAATGCGCGCGGGCGTACAGCGTCCAGTGGCTGCCCGACAAGCCGCGCGCGCGCGCACTGGCGACGGGCGAATAGCGGCGGCCGCAGCGGACGAACGCCCGCGGCAATGCTTCCCCGCTGAACCGATCGACGAAGGCGAACGGCGCGGGCGGACAGGCGGCGCTGACGATCGTCAGACGGTAATGCGGCTGCGCCGCCGCAACGCGCAAAATCGCGCGTCCGGTCTCGCGGTCGAGCAGGACGCTGGCCCCGTCCGGCGCGCGGCCGGCCATCGCCGCGATCGCGCGCGACGGGTCGCCGCGGCGGTTGGCCGCAAGATGAAGGTCCTGCCCCATCGCCCCGACGCCGAACACCGCCAGCGCCGCCAGCCCGCCCCATCGCCACCACCCGCCGCGATTGAGCGCGCCGCCGACGATCTCGCCCAGCATCAGCAGCAGGGCGACCGTGGTGAGCAGATAATAGCGCGCATGCCCGGTGTTGCCGGCGTGGAGCAACGCCAACCCGGCCGGAAACGCGAAGATGGCGAGCGCGTAGAAGATCGGCCGCGACGCGCCCAGCCGCGGCGCCGCGATCAGCAACACGAGCGCGGCGGCCGGCAGCGCCAGGGTCAGCACCGGCCAGCCCATCGTATATCCCGTCAGTTCGACGATCGCGCGCAGGAACGGCATCAGCGCGAATGGCTGGTAAGACCCGAAGCGGAAGCCCGTCGGGCTCGCCCAGGCGGCGCCGAACACCAGTGCCAGCACGGCGATCAGCGCGATCATCGGCCCGAGGAACAGCGCCACCGTCCTGCGCACCCCCTGCCGGACCCCGCGCTCCCGCGCTTCGTTGATGAACACCCACCCGCACAGCGCCAGCGCGCCGAACACCATCGTCAATTGCGCCAGCGCGCCCAGTGCGAAGCACAGCGCCAGCGTCGTCGGCCGCCGGTACGCCGCGTCGCCTGCCAGCGCGCGATCAACGCACAGGATCGCGCCCAGCAGCGCCAGCACCATCGCCGCATAGCCGCGCGCTTCCGACCCCATCGTCACCAGCATCGGCGACATGGCGAACAGCAAGGCGGTGGTCAGCGCGCCGCCCGTCCCGCGCGGGCGAGCGATGGCCGCGGCCAGCGGGATCGCCAGCGTCCCCGCCACGATCGACGGCAGCCGCATCAGCCAGGACGGCGCTGCCAGTCCCACTGCCTGCAACCACAGCGAATTCAGGTGATGGTTGTTGTCGTGGTTGATGCCCAGGAACACGCCGGCCGGGGTGCCCACCTCATGCGCCTGCACCGCGGACCACGCTTCGTCTAGCCACAGCCCGCCTTGTGCGCCCGCGATACGCAGCGCCAGTCCCAGCGCAACGATCGCTCCCAATGTGCAGCGGTAGCTGTGTTCGGCCGGCGGGACCGGCGTCGTGCTCAACGCACGTAGGCGTCGATCAGGGCGCCCACGTCATCGGGATTGCGACCGGTCAGTTCGCGCGCCGGCCGGGTGTCGCCATAGACGAAGCCCTCGACCGGATAGACGCTGCCGCCCAAGCCGTCCGAATCGCGATACCAGACCCGCACCACGCTCCAGTCGTTGACCGGCGACACGTCGTACAACGTGACATCCTGTTCGGCATGGCCACGCTCGCCGTTCTGGCGAGACCAATTGGCATGGGTGAGCAGCACGACCCGGCGCTCGACGACGCGGCTGACCACCGCGACATGGCCCAGCGGCAGGCGCCCGTTCCTGGCGAACACGATCACCGCCCCGCGCCGCGGCACATGGCCGCGGGCATAGCGGCCATGTGCCTGGCCCCACCACGTCCATGCATCGCCGTATATCTGGATGCCCGACGCGGCGCGCGCGAACGGCACGCATTGGCCGACGTAATCGAGCAGCGATGCGGCGTCCGCGGCGGTGCCCGGCATCGTTCCCAGCACGCCGGCCGCACAGATGCAGGCCGCCGATATCCACCGCCCGAATCGAAGGGGATGTCTCCACATGCCGGAAAAACTAACGGGAATGTGG
>DASTLZ010000198.1:0-6971 GCA_035714425.1 Sphingomonas sp. | reverse complement strand
AATGGCGCGCGATGGAAAACGTTCAGGCGTGCGGGGGTGCGGCAAGGTGTGGCCGGAATGCGGCCAGCACCGCTTCGTACAGCGCGCGCTTGAACGGGACGATCACGCTGGGCAGGTCTTCGGGGTCGATCCAGCGCCATGCGCGAAATTCCGGGTGCGCCGTCGCGATGGCGATATCGCTGTCGCGGCCGGTGAAGCGATAAAGGAACCAGCGCTGGCGCTGACCACGCCATTTGCCCTTCCAGACCTTGCCCACCATGTCGGCGGGCAGATCGTAAAACAGCTCGTCGGGCGCCTGTGCGACCAGTTCGACATGCGCAGGGGCGATGCCGGTTTCCTCGCCCAGTTCGCGGATCGCGGCGGCTTGCGCCTCCTCTCCGGGGTCGATCCCGCCCTGTGGCATCTGCCACGCCTCCAGCGTCGAATCGATCCGCTGGCCGACGAAGACGCGGCCGTCGCGGTTCATCAGCATGATGCCGGCGCAGGGGCGATAGGGCAGATCCGTCATGCGCCGGCGGCCTGTTGCATGACGCGGGTGGCCTCCGCCTCGACGATCGCGGATTTCAGCGCGACGAGATAGCCCGCGACGTCGCCCTGCGACGAAGGGATCGCCTGACGCAGGGTGACGAAGCCGTGGATGTTGCCGAGCGCCTCGCGGTAGGTGACGGCGACGCCGGCCTGAACCAGCGCAGCGGCATAGGCGCGACCCTGATCGCGCAACGGATCCAGGCCGGCGGTGACGATCACCGCGGGCGGCATGCCGGCCATCGCGCCGCGGATGGGTGCGCCGCGCACATCCGCGGCTTCCGCGGCATACGCGGCGTGAAACCAGGCCATCGTCTCGCGCGTCAGCAGGTAGCCGTCGGCAAAGTCATGGAACGAGGGATAATCGTCGTGGCTGTCGACGACCGGATAGATCGGCGCCTGCACGATCACCGGCACCGCGGCGGGCGCATCGCGCAGGGTCATCGCGGTGACGATGGCCAGCGCGCCGCCCGCGCTGTCGCCGCACAGGATCAGCCCGGTGGCGGTGCGCGGCAATTCGGCGGGGTTGCCGGCGACCCAGCGCGCGGCGGCTTCGCAATCGTCGGGGGCCGCTGGCCACGGCGCTTCGGGCGCGAGGCGATAGTCGACCGAGACCACGGGCAAGTCGAGCATGCGCGACATCTGCGCACACAAACTGGCGTGGGTATCGATGTTGCCGATGACGAAGCCGCCGCCGTGGTAGAAGACGACGACCGGCCCCGGCGCGCGCGCGTCCGCCACGTCGAACAGGCGGGCAGGGATCGCGCCGGCGGGGCCGGGGATCGTGAGATCTAGGATGGTGGCGAGTTCGCCGACCGGGGGATCGGCGACGTCCTTCATCGCTGTATACACCTGGCGCGCGGTCGCGGCGTCCATCTCGTGCGTGCGCGGGCCGGGCAAGGCGTTCAGATAATCGAGGAAGCCGCGCACGTCGGGACGGACGAAGTGGGGGCGGGCGGACGGAACGGTCATGCGGCTCTCCTTGGGCTTGGCGCCCCGTTAGCCTAGGTAAGGCGCGTGATCCCGGTCGTCCACCACCCCGCTTATGTCGCGCCCGCACCGGCGCGCTCCACCTATCGGTGGGGCAAGAACGGGCTGATCCGCGACCTGCTGATCGCGCGCGGCGACGCCATCGCGTGGCATGTGCCCGACCCCATGCCGGCGCGCTGGCTGGAGGCGGTGCACGATGCCGATTATGTCGCCGAAGTGCTGGAGGCACGGGTGCCGGCGGACAAGACGCGGCGGATCGGCTTTCCGGTGACGCCGGCGGTGGCGGAGCGCGCGGCGATCGTGCCGGGGGGTACGTTCCTGGCGGCACGGTTGGCGATGGCGCACGGCTTTGCCGCGAACACCGCAGGGGGCAGCCACCACGCCCTGGCGAATACCGGGGCGGGATATTGCGTGTTCAACGATCTGGCCGTCGCGGCGGTGCGGCTGATCGAGGAGGGGATCGTCGCGCGGGTCATGGTGGTGGACGTCGACGTGCACCAGGGCGACGGCACCGCCGCGCTGGTGGCGGGGCGGCCGGGGATCGCGACCTATTCGATCCATGCCGAAAAGAACTTTCCGGTGCGAAAGGCGCGGTCGACGCTGGACGTGCCGCTGGCGGACGGGATCGGCGACGACGATTATCTGGACGTGCTGGCGCGCACATTGGTGCCGCTGATCGACGATTTCGCGCCCGATCTGGTGCTGTATCAGGCGGGGGTCGATCCGTTCGCGGGCGATCGGCTGGGGCGGCTGGCGCTGAGCGACGCGGGCCTGGCGGCGCGCGAGCGGCTCGTCGCCGGCCTGATGCGGGCGCGCGGCGTGCCGCTGGCGAGTACGGTGGGGGGCGGCTATGGCGACGATGCGCTGGCGATCGCGACGCGGCATGTCGCGGCGATCGTGACCCTCGGCGAGGCTTTCGGATTGGAAACACGCATGGCTGACGATGGCGTAGCGCGGCGATGACCGAACCGACGCTTCCTACCCTGTTGTGGCTACGCCAGGATCTGCGGATAGCGGACCAGCCCGCGCTGCTGGCCGCGGCGGCCGGGCCGGTGATCCCGGTGTATATCCTGGACGACGCCGCGCCGGGCGACTGGCGGATGGGCGGGGCGCAGCGATGGTATCTGCATCATGCGCTGGCGGCGTTCGATGCCACCTTACGCGCGCGCGGGTCGCGGCTGATCCTGCGGCGCGGGGAGGCGGTGGCGACGCTGGGTGCGTTGATGGAAGAGACGGGCGCGACCACGGTCCATGCGATCCGCCATTACGAGCCGTGGTGGCGGGAGGCGGAAGCGGCGTTGGGCGAGGCTTTGTGCCTGCATGACGGCAATCATCTGGCGCGGATCGAGGACATCACGACCGGCGCGGGGACGCCGTTTCGCGTCTATTCCAGTTTCTGGAAAGCGCTGGCGCAGCGCATGCCGCCGCCGGCACCGATGGATGCGCCAAAGGCCATTCCTGCGCCCGGCCGGTGGCCCCATAGCGAGGTGCTGGAGGATTGGGCGTTGCTGCCGACGCGCGACTGGGCGGACGGATTCGCCGGGGTGTGGACGGCGGGCGAGGACGCGGCAAAGGCGGCCGTCGCGCGGTTCGGCGAGGTCGCGGATGGCTACGAAGTCGATCGCAACATGCCATCGGTGGAGGGCAGCTCGCGGCTGTCGGCGCACCTCCATTTTGGGGAGATCAGCCCGGCGAAGGTCTGGCATGGGCTGGCCGACCACGACGTGCCGGAGACGTATCACAAGGAACTCGCGTGGCGCGATTTCACGTCGGGCGTGGTGATGGCGGAGCCGGATTACGCCGATCGCAACGGCCGCCCGAAGTTCGATCGACTGCCCTGGCGAAGCGACGCCGCGGCGAAGCGCGACCTGACGGCGTGGCAGCGCGGGCGGACGGGCTATCCCATCGTCGATGCAGGGATGCGGCAATTGTGGGCAACGGGGTGGATGCACAACCGCGTGCGGATGATCGCCGCCAGTTTCCTGGTGAAGCATCTGCTGATCGACTGGCGCGAAGGCGAGCGCTGGTTCTGGGATACCCTGGTCGATGCCGATTACGGCAACAACGCGGTCAATTGGCAATGGGTGGCGGGCACCGGCATCGATTCGAACATGTTCGGGCGGATCATGGCGCCGCTGTCGCAATCCGAGAAGTTCGACGCGGGCGGGTATATCCGGCGCTGGGTGCCCGAACTGGCGGGGGTGGCGGACGGCGCGATCCATGACCCGGACGAAAGCGGATGCCGGCCGCGTGCCTATCCGGCCAAGATCATCGGCCACCGCGAAGCGCGCGAGCGGGCGCTGAGCGCGGGCAACCAGGCGCGCTGACCCCCCTTCACGCGGGCCGTTCGCGCTGGCATGGCCGCCGGCGATGAACGACCCGCGTGCCATCCATTCCAGATCAGGAACTGCGCCGGCGGTGGCGCGCATGGTGGCGCCGGTGTTCCACCGTCTGCTCGACCGGATCGACGCCGGCCTGGCGACGGGGGCGATCGAGGCGACGTTGCCGGACGGCAGCCGGCGCGTGATCGGCGGGCGCGCGGCGGGGCATGTCGCGATCGTCCACCTGCACCGCTGGCGCGCGCTGGTGCGGCTGGCGACCGGCGGATCGGTGGGATGGTATGAGGCATGGGCGGCTGGCGAGTGGAGCAGCCCGGACGCCGTGCCGCTGTTCGCGCTGTTCATGGCGAACCGGCGCACGCTGGGCAGTGCGGCGCGATCGGGCGGCATGGTGCGTGCGGCGTCACGGCTGGCGCATCGGCTGCGGCGCAACAGCCGGCAGGGGGCGCGGGCCAATGTGGCGGCGCATTACGACCTGGGCAACGATTTCTACCGTGAGTGGCTGGGCGGCGACATGACCTATTCCAGCGCGATGTTCGCGGATGCGCACGATGCGCTGGAGACGGCGCAGGCGCGCAAGCTGGCGCGGGTGCTGGCGCGCACCGGCGCGGCGGCGCGCGATGTGGTGCTGGAAATCGGCTGTGGCTGGGGATCGTTCGCCGCGGTCGCGGCGGCGGCGGGCGTGCGGGTGCATGCGATCACGCTGTCGGCGGAGCAAAAGGCCGCGGTCGAGGCACGCGGGCTGGCCCGCGTGGCGGTCGAGCAGGTCGATTACCGCGATGTGACCGGCGTGTTCGACGCGGTCGCCAGCATCGAGATGGTCGAGGCGGTGGGCGAGGAATATTGGCCCGCCTATCTCGACGCGGTGGCGCGCGCGCTGAAACCCGGCGGGCGGGCCGCGGTGCAATGCATCACCATCGCCGACGACGTGTTCGCCGATTATGCGCGCGGCGTCGATTTCATCCAGCGTTATGTCTTTCCCGGCGGCATGTTGTTGTCGCAAAGCCGGTTCCGCGCGCTGGCCGAGGCGCGCGGGCTGGCGTGGCAGGCGCCCGAGCATTTCGGGATGGATTATGCCGAGACGCTGCGCCGCTGGCGGATCGCGTTCGACGCGGCGGTGGCGGAGGGGCGGCTGCCGGCGCGGTTCGATGCGCGCTTCGTCGGGCTGTGGCGGTATTATCTGGACTATTGCGAGGGCGGGTTTCGCGGCGGGGGGATCGACGTGATGCAGGTGACGCTGGTGAAAGAGATGCGGGTGGGGGAACGGGCGGCATGAGCGCGTCGCCGCGTCGCATCCTGACCGCCAGCCTGGTCGGCACCGCGGTCGAATTCTACGATTTCTATATCTATGCGACCGCCGCGGCGCTGGTGTTCGGGCCGTTGTTCTTCCCGGCTTCGTCGCCATCGGTGCAATTGCTGTCGAGCTACGCCAGTTTCGGGCTGGCGTTCGTCGCGCGACCGGTGGGGGCGGTGGCGTTCGGGCATTTCGGCGACCGGGTGGGGCGCAAGTCGACGCTGGTCGCGTCGCTGCTGCTGATGGGGGCGTCGACCGTGGGCATCGCGTTCCTGCCGACCTATGCGCAGGCGGGGTGGATCGCGCCGGTGCTGCTGTGTTGCCTGCGCTTTGGGCAGGGGCTGGGGCTGGGCGGCGAATGGGGCGGGGCGGCGTTGCTGGCGGTGGAGAATGCGCCCGCGAACCGGCGCAACACCTGGGGCATGTTCCCGCCGCTGGGCGCGCCGGTCGGGTTCATCGCGGCGAACGGATTCTTCCTGCTCCTCGGGCTGATGCTGGACGATGCGCAGTTTCGCGCGTGGGGATGGCGGCTGCCGTTCCTGGCGAGTGCCGTGCTGGTCGGGCTGGGGCTGTGGATACGCCTGAAGCTGACGGAGACGCCGGCGTTCGTCGAGGCGGCGCGTGCCGATGCTTTGCCGCGCGTGCCCATCGCGACGGTGTTCCGGCATCACTTTCGCGCCGTGCTGGCCGGGACGTTCGGGGTGGTGGCGTGCTTTGCGCTCTTCTATCTCGCGACGGCATTTGCGCTGGGGTACGGGACGCAGACTCTGCGTTATGCGCGCGAGGCGTTTCTGGCAGTGGAGCTGGCGGCGATTCCGTTCCTGGCGCTGGGCGTCGTGATCGCGAGCGTGCTGGCGGACCGGGTGGGAGCGGCGCGGATGCTGGCGCTGGGCTTTGCCGGGTGCATCGCCGCGGGACTTTCGATGGGCGCGATGCTGGGCAGCGGATCGTTGCTGACGATCTGGCTGTGGATGGCGTTCGCGCTGTTCGCGATGGGTTTCGCCTATGGCCCGCTCGGCGGGTGGTTGCCCAGCCTGTTTCCGGCGGGGGTGCGCTATACCGGCGTGTCGATGACGTTCAACCTGGGCGGCATCCTGGGCGGTGCGATGGCGCCCATCGTCGCGGAGGATCTGGCGCGGCGCGGCGGGTTGTCGCTGGTCGGGTGTTACCTGATCGCGGCCGGGCTATTGAGTCTGGGCGGGGTGTTCGCGGTCAGGCGGGACGGAGCAGGGTGATGCGGCCCTTGCCGTAGACGCGGGTGGCGTCGACGTCGAAGCCTTCCACCTCGACCAGTTCGGGCTTCGCGGTTTCGATGCTGATCCAGGTCGCCGGGCCGGTCCAGCCCAACCGCGCCATCCGCTCCAGCGCAACGACGGCGGCGCCGGTGCCGTAAGGCGGGTCCATCATGATGAGGTCGAGCGGCTGGGGTGCCGGGCCGAGGGCCATCACCGATCCCGCGCGCACGTCGGCGCGCAGCGACAGCTTCGCCAGATTGGCACGCAGCGCATCGAGCGCGGTCGGCGCCTGTTCGACGAACAGGCACGATGCCGCACCGCGCGACAGCGCCTCTATCCCCAGCGCGCCGGAGCCGGCGAACAGATCGGCGACCGCCAGCCCTTCGAAACTGCCGATGCGGCTGGCGAGCATCGAGAACAGCGCCTCGCGCACCCGGTCCGCGGTGGGACGGGTGGCGTCGTCCTTGGGCGCGACGAGCGGACGGCCGCGCAGGGTGCCGGCGATGACCCGCATCAGCGCTTGCCGCCCTTGGGACCAGCGCCGCGCGGGGTGCGCGGCGGATGGCCGCGGCCCCCGGCGGGGCCTTT
>DASTLZ010000197.1:0-8084 GCA_035714425.1 Sphingomonas sp. | reverse complement strand
TCCTTGTTCTCCCGCGCAGACGGGAGTCCAGGGTGGATGGACGAAAGTGGTTGTTTTGCTTGGCCCTGGGTCCCCGCCTGCGCGGGGACACGGCTGTTCAGGTGACGGCGGCTCTATCCCGCATAGGCCTTCACCAGATCGAACAGATAATCGCGGCCGTCGTATAGCGACTTGATGCGGATGCGTTCGTTCAGGCCGTGGATGCCGCCGAAATCCTTGTCGACGAAGATGCCGGGCGCGCCATAGACGGGGATGCCGATCGCCTCCAGGAAGATGCCATCGGTCGCTCCTGTGGACATGACGGGCAACAGCGGCAGGCCGGGGAAATGCTTCGCCGCCACCGCCTTCATCGGGCCGATGATCCTGGGGTCCAGCGTCGGCGGGATCGCGGTCGGGCGGACCGGCTGGTTGGCGGTCACCTTCACCTTGCTGCCGGCCAGCGTCTGGAGCTGCGCCAGCGTGCCGTCCACCGTCTCGCCGGGGAAGATGCGGCAATTGACGTTGGCGGTGGCGCGCTGGGGCAGCGCGTTTTCGGCGTGGCCCGCGGTCAGCAAAGTGGCGACGCAGCTGGTGCGCAGCGTCGAATGGAACGCCTTGTCGCGGCTGACGATGGCATCGGCGGCCTTGTCGGCGGGGTTCGCCAGCAGGCGGGTGATCGCGCTGCCCATGTCGCCCGGCGTCGCGCGCGCGGTGGCGGTGAAGAAGGCGCGGGTGGTGTCGGTGAAGCGGATCGGGAATTCATAGCCCTGCACCGCCTTCACCGCATCGGCGAGTTCGTAGATCGCATTCTCCGGCGTCGGCTGCGAGCTGTGGCCGCCGGGATTGGTCGCGAGGAAGGTGTAATTCTGTGCCGCTTTCTCCCCCACCTGCACCGCCAGCACGGTGCGGCGCCCGTCCATCTCGGTCTGGCCGCCGCCGCCTTCGTTCAGGGCGAATTCGGCGGCGATCAGATCGGGGCGGCTCTGCGCCAGATATTGCGCGCCGTTCCACGCGAAGGTGGTTTCCTCACCGCAGGTCAGCGCCAGCTTGATCGTGCGTTTCGGCCGATATCCCTGTTGCTTGAAGCGGACCATCGCATCGGCCCACACCGCCGCCTGCGCCTTGTCGTCCAGGGTGCCGCGGGCGTAATAATAGCCGTTTTCCTCGACCAGCGTGAACGGATCGCGCACCCAATCCTCGCGCTTGGCCTCGACCACGTCGAGATGGCCGAGCAGCAGCATCGGCTTCACCGCCGCATCGGTGCCCTTCAGCACCGCGACGATGCCACCTTCCTTGGGATGATCGGGCACGGAGAACAAGGTGATGTCGGCATCGGCAAAGCCCGCCGCTTTCAGCCGGGTGCCGATCTGCGCCGCGGCTTGCGTGCAGCTCCCCACCGACAGGGTGGTGTTGGTCTCCACCAATTCCTTGTACAGGCCAAAGAACGCCTGCTGATCCGGGCGCGCCTGTGCCGCCGTCACCGCGGGCAGGCCGGCCGATGCCATGCACGCCAGCCATGCGCCGGCCATCCGTTTCGCTACCCGCATCGTTCGATCTCCCCGAAGTCGTTGCGGTGCAGCGTAACGCAGGCGCGGGCTTCGGCAATCGTGTCGCGGCGGGGAGCGGGCCGGCACCGCCGAACGCGACACAGCGCGTTTTCCAGAGAGTTTCTCAGCGCGCCCGCATGCCGGCGGGCATGCGCAGGCGCACCTCGCGGTTGACGAAATCGATGTCGACGCGGCGGAACGCGCGCAGCGCGTCCATGCCGAGCAGCATCGCCGGCCGTCGCGTCAGGCCGAAGCGCGCGAACGGGGCGGCATCGGCAAAGGCGATCGGCAGGTCGGCAAAGGCGACGTCGCCGAGCGAAACGCGCTCCATCCGCGTGTAATCGGCGGTCAGCGTGCCGCCGGTGACGGACGTCAGCAGGATCGGCGTGTCGCCGGCGCGCGCCCGTCGCGCCAACCGGCGGCGCAATTCGCCATTGCCCATGCTGACCGCCGATCCGGTATTGAGGATCACGCGCACGCTTTGCCCGCGATAGCGCGCGTCGGTGACGACCAATTGGCCGAACACGCTGCGCGCCTGCACCACGATCTCGTCCGGGGCGGCGGCGCGCTGGCGGCGGCGGAGCGATGGCTGGACGGACATGACGCGGGTGTCGAAGTCGATCGTCACTTTCTGACCCTGCAACGTGTCGAGGCCGAGGATGCCGAGGGCCCCCATATCGGCGGCGGCCAGCGCCGGAGCCTCGATCGTGCGCCCGCCGACGGCGCCGCTGCCGACGCTGATCGACGACACGATGACGGTTCCCGCCGGGCTGGTGCCGGTCATCGCCGTCACGCGCACGTCGCGCCCGGGCGGCAATTGCAGCCGCCGCGCCAGTTCGCGCGACAGCACGGTCCGCTCCGCGCCGGTATCGACGATGAAGCGGAACGGCCCGGCGCCGGCGATCGAGACCGGCACGGTCATGCGCGTGGCGTCGAATTCGAACGCGATGTCCTCCGGCGCCGCGGGAGCGGGCGCGGGCGCGGGTGCGTCCTGTCCGGGGGCCAGGCACAGCAACAACGGCATGACGAGCCAGACCATGACCGAGGATGCGTCTCCTGTTACGCGGCGTCAATCCGCGCTTCGCGGGGACGTCAATCCAGCCGCATCGCCTCCGCCGCCAGCACTTCGGCTTCGATCAGCAGCGCATCGTCGCCGCGCGCGGTGGATACGCGTTCGCGCCCGATCAGGGTCAGCACCGGCACCGCCAACGGGGTGACTCGCTCCAGATCGACATGCACCATCGTCGCGGCGGCGCGATCGAGCAGCGACGCCAGCCGGCCGACATCGGTCATCTTGGCGCGCGCATCGTCCCACGCGGCCTTCAGCAGCAGGTGCGACGGTTCGTATTTGCGCAGCACGTCATAGATCAGATCGGTGGAGAAGGTGACTTGCTTGCCCGTCTTGCGCTTGCCCGGATGCTGGCGCTCGACCAGCCCGCCGATCACCGCGACTTCGCGAAACGCGCGTTTGAGCAGATGCGATTGCTGCACCCAATCGACGAATTCATGTTCGAGGATATCGGCCGACAGCAATGCCGCGGGATCGGTGATCTTTTCCAGGGCATAGCAGGCGATGGCGTAATCGTTGGCGACGAAGCCCAGCGGCGACAGCCCCTGCGTCTCCATCCGCCGGGTGATGAGCATGCCCAGCGACTGGTGCGCGTTCCACCCTTCGAAACTGTACGCGACCATGTAATGCCGCCCCTCGCGCGGGAAGGTCTCGACCAGCAATTGCCCCGGCTGCGGCAGCACCGATCGCGCCGCCTGATATTCCAGCCATTCGCGCACGTCGTCGGGAAACCGCGGCCATTGGCCGGGATCGGCGAGGAACCCGCGCACCCGGTCCGCCAGGTTGGTCGACAGCGGCATGCGGCTGCCCCCATACGTCGGGATGCGCGCGGGCTTGGACGTGGCGTGGACGATCAGGTCGGTCTGGTCGATCTTCTCGACTTCCAGGCTGAGCCCGGCGAAGAAGAAGGTGTCGCCGGTCGACAATTGGTTGGCGAACGCTTCCTCTACCCGGCCCAGCTGGCGGCCGTTGCGAAAGCGCACGCTCAGCATCGTCGCCTCGACGATGATGCCGGCGTTCAGCCGGTGCTGCGTGGCGAAGCGCGGGTGGCTGATCCGCCACGTCCCGTCCGGGTCCTGCACCAGCCGCTTGAACCGATCATAGGCGCGCAGGCTGTAGCCGCCGTCGCGGATGAACCCCAGCACCTGATCGAACAGCGCATCGTCGAGCGCGGAATAGGGCAGAGCGGAGCGGATTTCGCCCAGCAGCGCGTCGCGGTCGAACGGCGCGGCGCAGGCGCACGCCATCACATGCTGCGCCAGCACGTCCAGCGCACCGCGCCGGAACAGGTCCGGGTCCAGCTCGCCCGCTTCCACCGCGTCGAGCGCGGCGCGCGCTTCGAGATATTCGAAGCGGTTGCCGGGGACGACAATCGCCTCCGACGCTTCGTCCAGCCGGTGGTTGGCGCGGCCGATCCGCTGGAGCAGCCGCGACGATCCCTTGGGCGCGCCCATCTGGATGACGCAATCGACATCGCCCCAATCGACCCCAAGATCGAGACTGGCCGTGGCGACCAGGGCGCGCAGCCGGCCATCGGCCATAGCACCCTCTACCTTGAGCCGCGCGTCCTTCGCCAGGCTGCCGTGATGGACACCGATCGGCAGGCCGTCGGCGTTCACTTTCCACAGGTCCTGGAAGATCAGTTCGGCCAGGCTGCGGGTGTTGCAGAACACGATGGTGGTGCGGTGGGCGGCGATCTGCGCCATCACCTGTTCGGCGGCATAGCGGCCCGAATGGCCGGACCACGGCACGCGCCCCTCCGGCAGCAGGATGGCGATGCGCGGATCGGCACCGGGCTGCCCGCGGACCAGCGCGACCCGGTCGATATCGCCATCGGGCGCCAGCCACGCCCGATAGCCGTCGGGATCGGCAACCGTCGCCGACAGAGCGACCCGGCGCAGCGCAGGCGCGATGCGTTGCAGCCGCGCCATGCACAGGCTGAGCAGGTCGCCGCGCTTGCCGGTGGCAAAGGCATGGACTTCGTCGACGACGATCGTCTTCAGCGACGCGAACATCGTCACGCTGTCCGGATAGCTGAGCAGCAGCGACAGCGATTCAGGCGTGGTCAGCAGGATCTGCGGCGGCTTGCTGCGCTGGCGCGCCTTGGCATCCGACGAGGTATCGCCGGTACGCGTCTCGACCCGGATGTCGAGCGCCATGTCGGTGATCGGCGCGATCAGGTTGCGGGCGATGTCCACCGCCAGCGCTTTCAGCGGCGAGACATAGAGGGTGTGCAGCCCTTCGGCCGGCGCCCCGATCAGCTCCGCCAGCGTCGGCAGGAAGCCGGCCAGCGTCTTGCCCGCGCCGGTCGACGCGACCAGCAGCGCGTGCCGGCCGGCGCGCGCTTCGTCGAGCATCGCCAGTTGATGCGATCGCGGCGCCCATCCGCGCGCGGCGAACCAATCGGCAAGGGGTGGGGGGAGGTCCGTCACGGCAGCCGCGATATGGCGTGCCGTTCGTCCCCGCGCCACTGCCTGCGCGCTACCGGGAGCGTGTTCGGCGCGGGCGCGTTCGGCGGGGGGCGTGTTCGGCGGGGTCAGCGACCTTCGCGGCGGTCCTGCGCGCTTTGCCGCTCGCGGAATTCGCGCGTCGCGGCTTCGGTGCGCTCCAGCGGCACACGGCTTCGGGTGCGGTTCTTCCACCAGCCGGTGATGATCGCCGCGAGCAGGATGATCGGCCCGGCGATCACCACGAAACCCCACACACCTTCCATCGCGCAATCCTTTGTTTGCGTGGGGTCAACGACTTGAGGGCGGATTTCGATCCGCGGTGGAACTGCCGCCGCGTCGCCTCCATATAGGCGCATGGCCAAACTCGGCGACTGGATCGAACCGCATCCCCACGGCATCTACGTGAAGCCCGCCGATGCGTGGATCGATCCGTCCGAACCGGCGGCGCGCGCGCTCATCACCCACGGCCATGCCGATCATGCACGCGGCGGGCACCAGGCGGTGTGGGCGACGCCGCAGACGCTGGCGATCATGGACGCCCGCTACGGCGAACAGGCGGGGCATCCCGTCGGCTATGGCGAGACGATCCGCATGGGCGAGGTTGACATCGGCTTCGTTCCCGCCGGCCATGTGCTGGGTTCGGCGCAGATCGTGCTGGATCACCGCGGTGAGCGCATCGTCGTGTCGGGCGATTACAAGCGGCGGCCGGACCCGACCTGCGCACCGTTCCAGCCGGTCAAATGCGACGTGTTCGTGACCGAGGCGACGTTCGGCCTGCCGGTGTTCCGCCATCCCGATACCGGCGACGAGATCGACAAATTGCTGGCCGCGCTGCGCGCCAACCCGACGCGCTGCGTCGTCGTCGGCGCCTATGCGCTGGGCAAGGCGCAGCGGGTGATCGCGGAATTGCGCGAACGCGGCCACGACGCGCCGATCTATATCCACGGCGCGCTCCAGCGATTGTGCGACCTGTATGCCGAACAGGGCGTGCGGCTGGGCGAGTTGATCCCGGCGACCGGCGTGGCGAAGGCGGATATCGCCGGCCATGTCGTGCTGTGCCCGCCGTCCGCGCTGAACGATCGCTGGTCGCGGCGGCTGCCCGATCCGATCACCGCGATGGCCAGCGGGTGGATGCGGGTGCGCCAGCGCGCGCGCCAGAAGAACGTCGAACTGCCGCTGATCCTGTCCGACCACGCCGATTGGGACGAACTGATCGCCACCCTGACCGAAATCGCGCCGCGCGAAGTGTGGGTGACGCATGGGCGCGAGGATGCGCTGGTCCATTGGTGCATGACGCGCCAGATCAAGGCGCGCGCGCTGGCCCTCGTCGGGTTCGAGGATGAGGACGATTGACGTTTCGCGCCGCGCGCCGGGCGTGATAGCTACGTCCCACATCAAAAAGCAGGCACAACGAAAACAGGAGGTGAGGATGGTCGTCGTCAACGTGCTGTATCCGTCGGGGACACGCTTGGATCGGGACTATTACATGCAGACGCATATCCCGATGGTCCACGCCGGCTGGTCCGCGCAGCTGTCCGGCGTGCGGGTGCTGAAGGGCGTCGACAATGCCGATGGCAGCGCGCCCGCCTATCAGATGATCGCCGAGCTGACCTTTGCGTCGGCGGCGGATTTGCAGGCGGCGATGGGCGGATCGGCGACGCCTGGGATCATGGGCGATATTGCGAACTTCACCGACGGGCAGCCCGTGCTGCAAGTCAGCGAGGTCGTGGGGTAAGGAACGCATTCCGGGGGGCAGGCATGAGGGGCACCGATAGCGGCCTGACCTTCCTGCCCTTTTTTTCCGATGCGTGCGCAGCGGGGTTCCGCGACGATGGGCAATGGATCGCGGCGAGGTTCGTGTTGGCGCCGACCGACCAGGACGCGCTTCAGGCGCCGCGCGCGAGTCTGCGGGCGTCATGCCCGTGGCGATGTGGCGATGCGCCAAAGCGGCTTGCCCACCGCCTGACCGGTCAGAGCGCGTCGGCCAGCATGTCGAGCGCGACGGCGAGGCTGGCGATGCGCACGGGACCGCGGCCGATGTCGCCGAAATGCTCCTCGCGGTGGCGCATGCGCGGCGCCGCATCGCCGCCGGATGCGCAGGCGAAATGGACCAGGCCGGCTTCGTCGCCGGGTGCGCCGGCACCGGCGAAGCCGGTGATCGCGAGCGCAACTTGCGCGTCGGAGGCTTTCAGCGCGCCCAGCGCCATCGCTTCCGCGACATCGCGGCTCACTGCGCCGCAGCGGTCGATCTGTGCCTGCGCCACCCCCAGCAACGCGCATTTCGCCGCTTCGCTATAGACGACGAAGCCGCGATCGAACGCATGCGAGGCGCCTTCGACGTCGGTCAGCAGCGACGCCAGCAGCCCGCCGGTGCAACTCTCCGCGGTGGCGATCGACAAGTCCCGTGCGCAGGCGCGTTCCAGGACGGCGCGCGCGCGATGCTCGATGGCGTCGGGAAGTATGGGGGAGAGCGTCTCTGTCATTGCGCCACGATAGGCCAACGGCGGGCGGCGGCGCCTTACGCTCGATCAGGGTGACGTTCATTCGGCATTTCAGGCGGTCACGTGCCTTCGAGCGCCTTCGCGCGTCGCCGCTGTACCGAGCTGCCGATGCCCAGCGCTTCGCGGTATTTGGCGACGGTGCGCCGCGCGATGTCGAAGCCGCGGGCGCCCAGCAATTCGACCAATGTGTCGTCGCTCAGCACCTTGGCGCCTTCGGCGGCGATCAGCGTGCGGATCGCTGCCTTCACCGCTTCGGCCGACACCGCTTCGCCGCCGTCGGACGCGGAAATGCCGCTGGTGAAGAAATATTTCAGTTCGAACAGCCCGCGCGCGCATGACAGATATTTGTTGCTGGTCACGCGGCTGACGGTCGATTCGTGCATCTCGATCGCCTCGGCGATGCGCGACAGGGTCAGCGGGCGCAGATGGGCGACGCCGTGGAGGAAGAACGCTTCCTGCTGCTTGACGATTTCCGTCGTCACCTTGACGATCGTGCGCTGGCGCTGGTCGAGCGCCTTGACCAGCCAGTTGGCGCTGG
>DASTLZ010000196.1:0-2694 GCA_035714425.1 Sphingomonas sp. | reverse complement strand
GCCGGCGTGGCGCGATGCCGCCAGCCAATCCGCCACCGCCGCACGAATCGCGCCGCGTGCGTGCGGGCGTTCGCTTTCGGGGCGCGGCGGCTTGCCGGTGACGAGCAGCAGCACCCGGTCACCCCGCGCCACCGCGCGTTCCAGGCCGGCGTCGAGCAGCGCATGTGCCGAGGCCAAAGTATGGCCGTGCAGATCGAGCGACGCATCAGGCTGCACCACGCCGCGCGTCAGGCGCTTGTCCCAGCCGCCGTCCAGAGTGATGCCCGGCGCCGGCACGGGCAAGGGTGCGGGTGCGCCCTTGGGGCGCGGCGCCGGGGGAGTGAGAAGCGGGCGCGTCTTCGCGGGCTTGGCAGCGGGTTCGACGGGCGGCACGACGATGGGTGCGGATGGGGCGACGGCGCGCAACGGGCGCACCGTGGCCATCACCTTCGCCCAGAGCTGCGCTTCATCGGGGTGGAGCGATCGTCCCGCCATCGGCCCCTCCTGCCGCCTGCAACCGCGCGACGGTGCCGATCGGCAGCAGCAGCAGCGCGGTGCCGCGTGCCGACATGCCCCCTGCCGTCGCCTCCGCCCCCTCGCCCGCGCCCCAGAACGTGTCGAAGCGATTGGCGCCCTTGATCGCGCCGCCGGTGTCCTGCGCGACCCAAAGCCCGCTGGCGTCGGCGCGGTCGAGCGACAGCAGGACAGGCGCGCCCAGCGGCACGAATTTGGTGTCGGCGGCGACGGTGACGTGCGGGGTCACTGCCTGCCCCAGTGCTCCCACCGGCGCGCCGGCCAGTTCGCGGAAGAACACGAAGCTGCGGTTTTCGCGCATCAGCGCGCGGCCTTCGTCGGGGTGCGCGTGCAGCCACGCGACGATGCCCTGCATCGATGCCTGCCCCGGTGCCAGCAACCCGCGCTGGCGCATCAGGCTGCCGATCCCGGTATAGTCGCGGCCGTTCTGGTTGTCGTAGCCGATCCGCATGATCGATCCGTCGGGCAGCCGCAGCCGGCCGGACCCCTGGATTTGCAGAAAGAACACTTCGACCGGATCGGCCGCCCAGGCGATCACGCGCGCCCGGCCTGCCAGCCCCTGATCCTCGATAGCGGCACGATCGGGATAGGGCGTCACGGCGCCGCCAGCGATCCGGCCGCGCAGCTTGCGGCCCTTCAGGTCGTTGGCGAACTGGCCCAGGTCGATCTCGATCAGATCGGTCGGCCGCGCATAGATCGGCACGTCATACCCAGGAATATGGTCGCGCGCGCCCGCAATCTCCGGCTCGTAATAACCGGTCGCGAAGGCCCGGCCGTCGCCGACCTGCACCGCTTCGAACGCATTGCCCAGGAACGCCAGCGCCTGCCCACGCGGCGCTGCGCGGGCCGAGTCGCACGCCGCTTGCCAGTCCGCATTGCGCGTCAGGCCCGACAGATCGGTCCGGCGGAGCAGCGCAGGACACGTCGCGACGAACGCGACGCGGGCGCTTTCCGCTTGTGCTTCGGTGATGCCCAGATCGCGGATCGCCGGCCCGGGCGATACACCGGCGGCAGCGGCCGTCGCGGCACCAGCGGGCACCGTCGCCGGCGTGGCAGCACGCGGGATCGCGGGCACGATCGGCGCGAGTCGGGGACGAACGGCCGCGGCGCCACCTGAATTCTGCACGCCCGGTGTGGCAGGAGGCACGACGCCGCCAGCGCAGCCCGACAGCACGAAAGCGATCGCAACCGGTACGCGCCGCCGCAACGTCGTGTGTCGCGTCATTCGCCCCATCGGCTCACGGGCGCAGCCTCATTCTTCGTCCGCGTCGACAAGCTTCCAATTGGGATCGCCGGCACGCAGCACCCGCGCGAAGGTCCAGACGTCATGCGTCTCGACCGCATCGGTCATCGACCCGGCGATGACCACGCCTTCGGAGTCGCGCGTCACCGCGGCGATATCGGCATCGAAGCGCACGGTGATGCGCGCATTGCGACCGTCGAGCCGGGCGTCGGCGATCACGGCGCGTTCGATGCGGACCAACCGGTTGTCCAGCGTCTCGCCGGCCTCCCGCCGAGCCGCGATGGCGTGTGCGAAGCTGGCACGGACATCGTCCTCCACCAGATCGACCAGCGCATCCTCATCGCCGCGCCAATAGGCCTCCAGCGTCATCCGATACGCACCCTGCGCGCCGGCGAGGAACTGGCGCACGTCGAAGCCAGGCTCTGCCGCGACGATCGCGCGGATGCCCGCTTCCGCCCGCTGCTCGATCGATCGATCGTTCACGTCACGGACTTCGGCGGTGCCGTCGATCGTGCGGGCCACCGTCACAGGCGCCGGGCGATCGTCCGCGGCGCGTGGCAGCGGCTGCTGCTCATGCCCGGTCCGCTTGCCGAGGACACTGTACAGCCGCAGGGCAAGAAAGGCCGCAACCATCGCAAGAACTATGAGGTAGAAGTACACCGGGCCTCCGATCCGCCTTGCGATATAGGCTGCTTGGCCCCGGGTTACAAACCCCGGAGAATTCCGGACAATGCATCCGTCGGGGCGCGCAGCCGTTGAAACCGGCCGATGCCGCTGCTAGTCGCCGGCCCATCAGGTCGAACGCCCATCGGCCGGCATTCGCTCCCTGCGTCTTTTTGCGATTCTCCCCTTCTCACTGAATTTAAGGAATGTCTCATGGACGGCCAGGATAACCAGCCCCTCGCGAACGGAGCGGACACCGCACCTGCCGCCGGCCT
>DASTLZ010000195.1:0-11240 GCA_035714425.1 Sphingomonas sp. | reverse complement strand
GGATCGGCGGGTTCGCGGTCGCCATGCACGGCATCGATCCGCACATCGCGCGGTTCAAGGCGGGGCACGACGATTACAACGACATCCTGCTGAAGGCGCTGGCCGATCGACTCGCCGAAGCGTTTGCCGAGGCGTTGCACGCGCATGTCCGCCGTGACCTGTGGGGCTATGCGCGCGAAGAACAGCTGACCAACGAGGCGCTGATCCGCGAGCAATATCGCGGCATCCGCCCGGCCCCCGGCTATCCGGCATGCCCCGAACATTCGCTGAAGGCCATCCTGTTCGATCTGCTGGGCGCCGAAGAGGCCGTGGGGCTGGAGTTGACCGAGAGTTTCGCGATGCTGCCGACGGCGGCGGTATCGGGGTTTTACTTCGGCCATGCGCAGGCGGAATATTTCGGCGTGGCGCGGATCGGGCAGGATCAGGTGGCGGAGTATGCGGTGCGCCGGGGCGTCGACCCGAAACAGGCGGAGCGCTGGCTGAGGCCGAATCTGGATTAACCGGTTGGTCGCGCGCGCGTTTTAAGGCGGGCGATCGAAAGGATCGCCCATGCGTCATAGTCTCTTGGCCGCAATGCTGTTGACGGCCGCGAACGCCCCCGCACCGTTCACGGTCGGCACGCGCGGCTTTTCCACTCTTCAGGCCGCCGTCGATGCCATCGGCGACGGCATCGGCACGATCGTGATTGCGCCCGGCATCTATCGCCAATGCGCGGTGCAGACGGCCGGCGTCGTGACGTTCCGCGCCGCCACGCCGGGAACCGCGATCCTCGAAGCCAAGAGCTGCGAGAGCAAGGCGGGGTTGGTGCTGCGCGGGCGCGGGACCAATGTCGAAGGGCTCGTCTTTCGCGGCTATTCGGTGGAGCACAAGGACGGCGCAGGCATCCGCATAGAAACCGGCGATCTGATGGTCACCGGCTCCAGGTTCTTCGATAGCGAATTGGGCATCATGGGCGGTGCGCGGGCGCCGGACGGCCCACGCTGGGTGCGCCAGCGGGTGACGATCGATCGTTCGACGTTCTCCGGGCTGGGACGCTGCCGGCCGGACAATTGCTCGCACGCCATCTATCTTTGGACGGGCACCGCCAGGATCACGCATTGCCGGTTCGAAAAGGGACGCGGCGGCCATTATGTGAAGCTGCGTACCCCCGTCGTCGCCATCACGGACAATCAGTTCGACGACAGTGGCGGCAGCATGACCAGCTATATGATCGACTTGCCCGAAGGTGCACGCGGCGTGATCGGGGGCAATACCTTCGTTCAGGGCGCAGCGAAGGATAATCCCGGCGCGCTGATCGCCGTCCGCGCGGAATTCCTGACCTATCCATCGGCGGGGCTGCTGGTCCGCGACAATAATGCGACCGTCGTGCCGGGCGGACTGCCGGCGACGTTCGTGGCGGACCATAGCGGTGAGCGGCTGGCGATCGGGCCGAACCGGCTGGGCGCCGGCATCCGCCCGTTTGCAAGACGGTGACGGATTACCGCGCCGCGCAAGTATCTCCCGCGCCGGCATCCAGATCGAGGCACCGCCCGTCCACGCCCGGCGTGGCCAGCCCGATCGTCGCGGCCAGTGTCGGGGCGATATCCACCGTCTCCACCGACAGCGCCTGCTCGAACCCGACCATCCCCTTGCGCCAGAACAACAGCGGTACGCGGCGATCATAGTCCCACGGGCTGCCGTGCGTCTCGACATAGCCGGCGGCGGGCGTGACGATGCTGGTGATGCGTGGTTTCAGCAGGATCAGCAGATCGCCCGAGCGGTCGGGATCGTAAGACGCGCGCGCGCGCTCGATCAGGGTCCATGTTTCAGGCGGGGTCGTCGGTATCGCCGTGGCCGCGATCTCTGCGCGGGTGAGGGCGGCTGCGACCTGTGGGAAGGCGCGGTAGCGGCGCTGCGCCTCGGCGAGAACGCGGGCGCGGACGGGCGCGGGCAGCGCGCGATCGACGTAGATATCGCTTTCGGCGCTGAGCAATACCGGCCCGGCAACGCCCAGATCCTGGCCGATCGCCTTGCCGATGTCGGTTACCGACAGGGCGGGGGCGACGTGCGCTTCCATCGGCATCGCGCGCGCCTGCTGGCGTTCGGTCATGTCGTGCGCGCCGTGATCCGCCGTCAGCATGACTTCGTACTCCACGCCGGTTTCGTCCAGCACGTCGAAGAAGCCGCCGAGCGCCTGGTCGAGCTGATCCATCTGGATGCACATTTCGGTGCCCTGCGTGCCGTTGGCGTGGCCGATGTAATCGGTCGCGGACAGGCCGATCGCGATCAGGTCCGTGGCGCCGCGCTTGCCCAATTGCATGTCCTGGATCAGTCCGGCGGACAGCGCCAGCACGGCCGCATCCGACGCGGGGGACGCCTTGAACGCGCTGTAATTCCCGGCGGCGCGCGCGAAGCGGCCCTGGCCCACGATCTGCGTGCCGGCGGTGATCGGCTGGTCGAGCGGCTTGCACCAGCCGGGCAGGGGCAGCGGTGGCTGTGCTTGCGCGATCATGGCGGCGACAGATCGCTTGGCGCGCGTGACGACCGGCGGCTCCGCGCGGCCCTCGTAGGTGGTGAAGGTCTTGCGCGCGTCGGGATCGCCCTTCTGATCGCGCCACCACCAGATCTCGTCGATCGCCTGACGGTGCCCGCCCATCATCACTGCGGCCCGGTCCTTGCCGGCGACGGACACGACGCGGGTCGCCGGGTTCGCCGCCTTCATGCGTTCGCCCAAGGTCGGCACCTTCAGATGCTGGTCCGATACGACATAATGATCCCGGTCGGTGCCGGGTATCGTCTCGTCCTCCGCGCAATAGACAATGGTGTCCTTGCGGGTGACGCGCTGGTCGACATAATTGTTGGCGATGACGCCGTTGCGGCCGGGGCGCACGCCGGTGAGGATCGTCGAATGGCCGGGGCACGTCTCCGTCGCGGCGTGGCTTTGATAGGCGCTGGGGAAGACCACACCGCGGGTCAGGCGGGCCATGCCGCTGGTGAAACGGCTGCGGTACTGGGCGAACAGATCGGCGGAAAACTGGTCGACCGAAATCGCGACGATCAGCTTGGGCGGTTTTGCCGGCGTCGGTGCGGGTGCGGCCGGCGGCGCTTGCTGGGCCAGCGCCGGCGCCGTGCCGAACATCAGCGTGCCGAGGAGGAGGGCGGGAGCGAGAGCGGTCTTGGGCATCTGGCGGTCCTTGATGCAATGCATTGCGGGTCGGGCTATGGGCGGTGGCGATGAAACCGACAAGAACGCTGCGCGCAACGTATTGCATGATCGTGACGCTGTTCGCGATGCTGGCACTTCCGGCAGCCGCGGACACGGTGCCCGCCGCCGGCCGACCGCATCTGGCGATGACGCTGGTCGCCGAAAGCACGGCGCCGCGCGCCGGGGAAACCGTCACGATCGCGTTGGCGACGGTGCCGGAAGACAAGTGGCACGGTTATTGGGCAAACCCTGGCGACGCGGGCTTTCCGGCGAGATTCGACTGGACGCTGCCCAAGCGCGCGAGCGTTGCCGCGCCGCGCTGGCCAGTGCCGACGACGTTGCTGGTCGCCGGGCTGATGAACCACGTCTATGAAGCGCCCTACGCGCTGTTGTTCGACGTTCGGGTTCCTGCCGGGGCAGCAGCCGGCACCGTTCTGCCGATCACGCTGCACGCCAATTATCTGGTCTGCACCGACACCATCTGCGTGCCGGAGGATCAGACGCTCGCGCTCACGCTCAGGATCGGGAACGGCGCTGCCGATCCGGCGGCGGCGAAGCGGTTTGCCGGCTGGCGACGTGCAATCCCTCGACCGCTGGATGCGGCGGCGACGTATGAGGCCGGTGCGCAAGGGCTGCGGGTCGCGATCCCCTATCCGGCCGGGGCGGCATTGAAGGATGCGCACCTGTTCGCGGTCACGCCGGGCGCGATGGACTATGCCGCCGCGCAGAGCGTGGCGCGCGAGGGGGATCGACTGATCCTGACCACCAAGGGCAAGCCCGCCGGGCCGTTCGAAGCGGTGCTGCGCATCGGTGATGGTCAGGGGCTGGCGGTGCGCGCGGTGCCCGGCACGATCGGGGCAGGAGCCACGAGCGGCGGCGGGGCATGGTGGGCCGCACTGGCGGCATTTGCGGGCGCTGTGCTGGGCGGTCTGATCCTGAACGTCATGCCCTGCGTCTTTCCGATCCTGAGCCTGAAGGCGCTGAGCCTCGCCAAATCGGGTGCGGACGCGCGCGCCGCGCGGCGAGAGGCGCTGGCGTATAGCGCGGGCGTGATCCTGGTCTGCGTCGCGCTCGGGGCGGGGTTGCTGGCGCTGCGGGCGGCGGGGTCCACCGTGGGGTGGGCGTTCCAGTTGCAGGACCCGCGGGTGATCGGCGTGCTGCTGCTGCTGGTCGCGGCGATCGCGTTCAATCTGGCGGGGCTGTTCGAGTTGCCGACACCGCGCTTCGCCGGTGAAAGCGGTGCGGGTGGGGCGTTCGCGACCGGCGCGCTGGCGGCGTTCGTGGCGACGCCGTGTACCGGGCCGTTCATGGGTGCCGCACTGGGCGCCGCGCTGGTCCTGCCGACCGCGGCGGCGTTGCTGGTGTTCGCTGGCCTCGGCCTGGGCATCGCCCTGCCGTTTCTGGCGATCGGGTTCGTCCCCGGTCTGCGGCGGCGCTTGCCCAGGCCGGGCGCCTGGATGGAGCGGATGCGCCACATCCTGTCGGTGCCGATGTTCCTGACCGCGCTCGCGCTGGCGTGGGTGCTGGGCCGGCAGGCCGGCGTTGATGGCATGACGCAGGGCCTGGCGGCGCTGCTGCTCGCCGGGCTCGGGCTGTGGTGGGCGGGGCGGCGGCAGGCCAAGGGGCTTAGCGCGTGGCCGATCGCGGCGCCCGCCCTGATCCTGGCCGCCGCGCTCGTCGTGATGACCAAGCCGGCCGCTGCGTCTCAGGTGGTCGCCAAGGCGGGGACGGAGCGCTTCGACCAAGCCCGGCTGGCCGCGTTGCGGGCACAGGGCAAACCGGTGTTCGCCTATTTTACCGCCGATTGGTGCCTGACGTGCAAGGTCAACGAACGTGTCGCCATCGACACCGAAACAGCGCGCAATGCGTTTGCGGAGCATGGGATCACGGTGCTGGTCGGTGACTGGACGGACGGCGATCCCGTGCTCGGCCGCTTCATCGAGGCACACAACCGCGCCGGCGTTCCCTTGTACCTCTATTATCCCAAGGGTGGCGGCGAACCCCAGGTGCTGCCGCAAGTGCTGACCCCGGGAATTCTGGCGGCGCTCGGCGCATGACGTAACAGAAATTGCCTTGTGCGCTGCGGCAAAGGCGCACAGCATGGAACCGTCCGGGCAGGGGAGCTTTTACGGTTCGATGAGCATCAGATCGGCGTTCGACGAAATCATGGGAATGCCGGGCGAGTCCGCGCCGCGCGCTGCAATGGCCGCGCTGGGGCGCTGGATCGAGGCGACGCCGGATCAGGAGTTGCGCCGGCGGCAGGAAGCGGCGGAAGCGACGTTCCGCCAGCTGGGCATCACGTTTGCGGTGTACGGCGAAAGCGATGCGGCCGAGCGGATCATCCCGTTCGACATCGTGCCACGCGTGTTCCTGGCGGGCGAATGGGAACGCCTGTCGGAAGGGCTGGTGCAGCGGGTCGAGGCGATCAACGCGTTCCTCGACGACATTTATGGCGAGCGACGGATTATGAAGGAGGGCGTGCTGCCGCCCGACCTGATCTTCGGCAATCCGCAATTCCGCCCGGAGATCGCCGGGATGCGCCCGCCGCACGGCATCTGGGCGCATATCTGCGGGATCGATCTCGTCCGCACCGGCCCCGACGACTTCTTCGTGCTGGAAGACAATGCACGCACCCCCTCGGGCGTCAGCTACATGCTGGAAAACCGTGAGGCGATGTTGCGGCTGTGCCCGGAATTGTTCCGCGATTTCCGGGTGGCGGCGGTGGACAGCTATCCCGATCGCCTGCTGGAGACGATGCGGTCGGTTGCACCACGCGGCGTCGGGCGCGACCCAACCTGCGTCGTGCTGACGCCCGGCCATTACAATTCGGCCTATTACGAGCACAGCTTCCTGGCCGATTCGATGGGCATCGAACTGGTCGAGGCGGCCGATCTGGTCGTCGACGACGACATCGTCTGGATGCGCACGATCGCAGGACCGGTGAAGGTTGACGTCATCTATCGTCGCGTCGACGATGATTTTCTTGATCCCTTGGTCTTCCGCCCCGATTCGATGCTGGGCGTGCCGGGCCTGATCGCGGCCTATGCGGCCGGCAACGTGGCGATCATCAACGCGCCGGGCAACGGCATCGCCGACGACAAGGCGATCTATAGCTACATGCCCGATATCGTCCGGTTCTACTCGGGCGGCGAGTGCAAGCTGCCGAACGTCGAGACGTGGCGCTGCCGCGAGCCGCAGGCGTTGAAATACGTGCTCGACAATCTGGCGGACGTGGTCGTGAAGCTGGTCGACGGGTCCGGCGGTTACGGCATGCTGGTCGGCCCGACTGCCACGAAGGACGAGATCGAGCGGTTCCGCGCCGCCCTGATCGCCGAGCCGCATCGCTATATCGCGCAGCCCACGCTGTCGCTTTCGACCGTGCCGACGCTGGCCGATAGCGGCCTGGCACCCCGCCACGTCGACTTTCGCCCCTTCGTGCTGACCGGCGCGAATGGTGTGCAGGTGGTGCCCGGCGGACTGACGCGGGTCGCGCTGAAGGAAGGATCGCTCGTCGTGAATTCGAGCCAAGGGGGCGGCACCAAGGATAGTTTCGTGCTGATGGATGATGGCATGAGCCAGCCGCAAGGTGCCGGAACCCAGGCCCAGACGCTGGGTGGCATGTCGCAATCGCAAACCGTGCCCCACAATGCTCCGCTGGGGCAGGGTCAGGCATGATGCTCTCCCGCACCGCGACATCCCTGTATTGGCTTGGCCGCTATTTCGAGCGGGCCGATTTCATCGCGCGGCTGGTGGAAGCCACGGTGCGGCTCGACGCTTTGTCGACACGCTCAAGCGGTGAGGCCGCCTGGGCGTCCGCCTTGGCGGTGACCGACACGGAAGAAGCGTTCGCGGCTTATGGCACCGCGCCGACGCAGGATGCGGTGGTGCGCTTCCTGACGCTGGACGCGGCGCATCCGGGATCGATCGTCCATTCGATCGACCGCGCGCGCAACAATGCCAAGGCCGTGCGCACCGCGCTGACGCGTGAAGCCTGGACTGCGATCAACCGCGCTTGGCTGGCGTTCGAGCGGCGGACCAATCCGGCGGACACGGGTGCGACGCTGGCCCTGGTCGAGGAAGTGAAGAACGAGACCCGCGGCTTCGAGGGCGCGGTCCACCGGATGTTGCGCAACCAGACGACGTGGTTCATCCGGCTGGGTCAGGCGGTGGAGCGGGCAGACAACACCGCGCGCCTGGTGGACGTGAAGTATCACCTGCTGCTGCCCGAGGGCGAGCAAGTCGGCGGGGTCGTCGACCGCGATCAATGGACCACGATCCTGCAAACGGTGTCCGCGGTGACGGCCTATCGCTGGCTCTACAACGACGGGCTGCGCCCGGCCAACGTCATCGACCTGCTCATCGGCCGATCCGAATTGCCACGCAGCCTGGCCGCGTCGGTGGAGGAAGCGGTCGATATCCTCAATCTGCTGGCCAAGCGCACCGGCCACCACGGGGAAGCGGATCGGATGGCGCGGGTCCGCGCCTCACGCGTCGGGCGGACGCGCACCGGCGAAGTGATCGCGTCGGGGCTGCACGAATATCTGCAAGCGTTCGTCGCCGAAAACGATCTGCTCCACGCCGCGATCGGACGACAATTCAAGTTCCACTGAACCCAACAACCAGGAGGCGGACATGCGGTTATCGATCGACCATCGCACCAGTTACCGCTTCAGCACGCCGCAGGCGCGGCTGGTGCAGTTGCTGCGGCTCGCGCCGCAGAATACCCATGACCAGACGGTGGCGCAGTGGCGGATCGACGTCGATTGCGACGCCCGGCTGCGCACCGGCCGCGACGGCTTCGGCAATTGCATCACGATGCTCTACGCCGAAGGGCCGCTCGACGGCATCGAGATCGCCGTGTCGGGCGAGGTGTTGACGAGCCATTCCAACGGCGTCCTGCACGGCGCGAGCGAACCGTTGCCGCCCGCATTGTTCCTGCGCGCGACGGATGCCACGCCCGCCGACCCCGAGATCGCGGCATTCGCCGCCGACGTGGCGGCGGAAGGCGAGCCGCTCACGCGACTGCGCCGATTGAACGAGGCTTTGCACGATCGTTTCCGGTTCGAACGGGGCCGGCCGCTGCCCGGCTTGAGCGCTGCCGATGCGTTCGAGCGGCCGAGCGCGACATCGCGGGATTTGGCGCAGATGTTCGTGGTGGCGGCACGCTCGCTGGGGCTGCCGTCCCGGTATGTCTCGGGCTATCGCCGGCCGGGGGGAGAGGGCAACCATCGCCCGACGCCGCATGGCTGGGCGGAAGCGCATGTCGACGCCACCGGCTGGATCGGTTTCGATCCCTGCATGGGCATCAGCCCGGAGGAAGATTACGTGCGAGTCGCCGCCGCGCTGGACGCAGCAGGGGCGGCGCCCGTCGCGGGATCGCGGCTGGGCGAAGGCACGGAGAAGCTGGACGTCGACGTCGCGGTCGTCGGCGACACCTGACGGCGCGCAGGCGATGCGGCCGCGTTTAGGGTTCGCCCAGCGTCTTCGTCATCTTCGCCGCGATCGCCTTCTTTTCCTCCCACGTCAGCGTCTCGATCAGGCGCTCGACCGTGGCGGCCGACACCTTGACGATGACCGGCGGACCAAAAGGATCCTCGGCCTGCCTGGCCGGCTTTGTGGCCCGCGGATCGGCGGCAGCTGCGTCCTTTGCCTGAGCAGCGGCGCGCACGCTATCGAACTGCGGCTTGGGATACGACGGTGGTGCGTATCCAGATTGGGGAATGATCGTCATGCCCTTGGCTCCCGGATGTGAAGCCGGCGGTTCCCACCCGCCCGACTTCCTGTGTCCTGCCGTTTTGCACCATAACCCTTGCGTCCGAGCCAACGGACGCCATTAACGTCCCGTTTGCCGCAACTTTACGCGCGATATGCTCAGCGCAGACGATCGGGCACGAGCACGCCGGCCCGCGTGTCGCCCGGATCGGCATCGTCCTCAAGCCGGTGCCACCCTGTCGGCCCCAGCATCTCGATCGGGCGATAGCGCGTCTTGTACGCCATGCGTGCCGACCCCTTCACCCAATAGCCCAGGTAGACGTAGGGCAACGACACCTCGCGCGCGCGCAGGATGTGATCGATGATGAGCAGATTGCCGAGGCCGGGCCGACCGGCGTCGCCCGGATCGAAGAAGCTGTAGATCATCGACAGTCCGTCGGCCTGGCGATCGGTCAGGCAGGCCCCGACCAGCCGGCCGCGGACGCCGTCGACGGTCGGCTCGCGATATTCGACGACGAACGAATCGACCGGCGAATGCTCGACCATGTCGGCATAATCGTCCTCGTCCATGCCGGCCATGCCGCCGCCTGGGTGTCGCGCGGACAGATAGCGGCGCAGCAGCTGGAATTGCTCGTCGGTCGCCCAGGGGCGGCAGGCGGTGACTTCCAGATCGTCGTGACGGCGCAGCAGCTTGCGCTGCGTGGCGTTCGGCGCGAATTCGCTGGCGATGACTCGCACCGAAATGCAGGCGGTGCAGCCAACGCAATTCGGCCGATACGCAACCGCCTGACTCCGCCGGAAACCGATCCGGCCCAGGGCGTCGTTCAGTTCCACCGCATGCGCGCCGGATAGCTCGGTAAAGACCTTGCGCTCCTGCCGGCCGGGCAGATACGGGCACGGTGACGGGCTGGTCACGAAGAAACGCGGATACTGGAAATGCGCGGTCAAAGCCTGCTTGGCCCCTGGCAATGGCGCAGGATTCCGCGCCTCACCGTCATACTATCGCAAAAGACTGTATGAAAAAGTACTTCACCGAAGAAAATAGACGTTCCTCAAGCGGATTCGACCAGCGCGGCTTCGTAACCGCTGTCGCTCAGGCCCGCCATCAGCCGATCCAGATGCGCGCGGTCGCGGGTTTCGCACTCGATTTCCGCGACGAGCCCCTTGGCGGGCAGCGTCGTGAAGACGCGCTGGTGATAGATTTCGATGATGTTGACCCGTTCCGCATCGAACACGCGCATGACGTTGAACAAGGCGCCAGGCTGATCCTGCAAGCGGATGCTGAGCCGCGCAAGCCGCCCCGATCGCGCCAGATCGCGCAACAGCACGTTGGCCAGGAGGCGTGTATCGATGTTGCCACCGCACAGCACGACGCCGACGGTCTTGCCGCGGAACCGATCGGGGTAGCTCATCAGCGCCGCGAGCCCCGCGGCGCCGGCGCCCTCGACCACGGTCTTCTCGATCTGGAGCAGCAGGCTGACCGCTTGCTCCAGGCTGCGTTCACCGACCAGCACGATGTCGTCGACCAGTTCGGCGACCATCCGCGCGGTGATGCCCCCCGGCTCCTTGACCGCGATACCTTCGGCCAGCGTGTCGCCGGCGCAGGGCATGTCGGTGCCGCGGATGCGATTGTACATCGAAGGGAACAGGTCCGCCTCGACGCCGATCACCTCGACACCGCTGGCTTGCGCCCGCGCCACGGTCGCCATGCCCGACACCAGCCCGCCGCCGCCGATCGGCACGATCAGCGTGTCGAGTTCGGGTACGTCCTCGAACATCTCGATCGCCAGCGTGCCTTGGCCGGCGATGATGCGGGGATCGTCGAACGGATGGATGAACGTCAGCCCGCGCTCGCCTTCCAGCACGCGGGCATGGGCATAGGCGGCGTCGAACGTCTCGCCCGCCAGGACCACGGTGGCGCCGTGGCCTTCGGTCTGCACGACTTTGATGATCGGCGTCGTGCGCGGCATCACGATGGTGGCGGGCACGCCGAGGCGATTGGCGTGATAAGCCAGCCCCTGGGCGTGGTTTCCTGCCGAGGCGGCGATCACGCCCTTGGCCCGCGCGGCGTCGGACAGCAGCAACAGCGTATTCAATGCGCCGCGTTCCTTGAAGGCGGCGGTGAACTGCAGATTCTCGAACTTCAGGAAGACGGTGGCGCCGGTCATCTGGCTCAATGTCTTGCTGACCAGGGTCGGCGTGCGCACGATCGAGGCCCGGATGCGCGCATGGGCGGCGCGCACGTCTTCGATGGAGACGGGAAGGGCGGGGTCTAGGAGCGCTGCTGTAGCCATGATCCTTGTGCGCCTAGCGGATCGGCGGGTGCGGGGAAAGGTTGGGCGGC